>NZ_JBJZOG010000014.1:0-103431 GCF_047200535.1 Micromonospora mangrovicola
CCCGCACCCCGTCCGTACCCCGCGACGGAGGGTGACAGCGATCTGTGCGGGCTCTGCCAGCGATCGCTGCCAGCATCGGCGACATGCGGTACGGATTCCAGGCCGAGGCCCTCGTCAAGCGTTTCGGCACGAACACAGCGCTCAGCGGCGTCGACTTCGCGGCCCGCCCGGGCACGGTACTCAGCGTGCTGGGCCCCAACGGCGCGGGCAAGACCACGGCGGTACGGATCCTCGCCACCCTGCTGCGCCCGGACTCGGGCACGGCGACGGTCGGCGGGATCGACGTGGTGCGCCAGCCGGCCCGGGTGCGCCGGCTGATCGGCATCGCCGGGCAGGACACCTCGGTCGACGAGGACCTGACCGGCACGGAGAATCTGGTGCTCATCGGTCAGCTGCTCGACCTGCGCAAGGCCGAGGCGGCCGCGCGGGCCGTCGAGCTGCTGGAGCGGTTCGAGCTGACCGAGGCGGCCGGCCGTCGGGTCCGCACCTACTCCGGCGGCATGCGGCGGCGCCTCGACCTGGCCGCCAGCCTGATCGGCCAGCCCGCGGTGATCTTCCTCGACGAGCCGACGACCGGGCTCGACCCGGCCAAGCGCGAAGAGGTCTGGCGGATGATCCGGACGATGGCCGGCGACGGCACCACCGTCCTACTCACCACGCAGTACCTGGAGGAGGCGGACACCCTCTCCGACGACATCGTCGTCCTCGACCGGGGCAAGGTGATCGCCGACGGCAGCCCGGACGAGTTGAAGCAGGTCGTCGGTGGGCAGACCATCCAGCTGCGCGCGGCCGATCCGGCGCAGGTCAGCGAGGCCGCGGCCATCCTGGGCAGCGTCGCCGGGCACGTGCCCGAGCAGGTCGGCCCCGGGGTGCTCACCGTGCCGGTGGTCGGCGACTCCGCGTTCACCGAGGTGGTCCGCCAGCTCGCCGCGGCGAACATCGCGGTCACCGAGCTGTCCCTGCGGCTGCCCAGCCTGGACGAGGTGTTCTTCACCCTCACCGGCCGGCACACCGCCGAGCCCGAGCGCGAACAGGAGGTGGCGGCGTGACCGCGACCAGTGTTCCCAGCCAGTCCACCGGCACGGTGACCGAGCCGGTCAAGCGCCCGTACGGGCTGCTCCGGCACAGCCTCGCGCTGGCCCGGCGGAGCCTGATCAAGGTGCGCCGCACCCCGGAGGGGCTCGCCCACGCGGTGCTCATCCCGGTGATCTTCCTGGTGATGTTCGTCTACCTGTTCGGCGGCGCGGTCTCCGGCAACACCGGGGACTACCTGCAGTTCATCTTCCCGGCCGCGCTGGTGATGACGGTGATCATCTCGGGCATCATGATCACCGGGGTGAGCCTGAACGCGGACATCCGCACCGGCGTCTTCGAACGGTTCCGCAGCCTGCCCATCGGCCGGTCCGCGCCGCTGATCGGCTCGGTCCTCGGTGACCTCATCCGGTACGTGATCTCGCTGGTCACCGTGTTCGCCTTCGGCTACCTGCTCGGCTTCCGGGTGGAGACCGGCTTCCTCCAGGCCCTCGCGGCCGGCGCGCTGACGGTGTTCTTCGGCTTCTGCCTGAGCTGGGGTTACGTGCTGGCCGGCGTGGTCTCCCGGGATGCCGCCGGAGTGCAGGGCATCGTCACGCTGACCATGTTCCCGCTCGCCTTCGGCACCAACATGGTGGCGCCCACCGACACCCTGCCGGGCTGGCTCCAGGCCTGGGTCAAGATCAACCCGGCCAGCCACGCCATGGAGGCGTGCCGGGGCCTGCTGCTCGGCGGGCCGGTGGCCGGACCGGTGATGCGCACCCTGCTCTGGTCGGTCGGGCTGCTGGCGTTCTTCATGCCGCTGGCGGTGCGCGCCTACCGACGGCGTACCTGAGCGTCGATGAGGGCGAGGGCGCCGGCCCGGTCCCGGGCGCGCCCTCGCTCGACGGCGGCGGCGTGCAGGTCCCCGCCCAGCGTGTCGGCGAGCCGACGGCCCAGTTCGGTCGCGTCCGGGTGGAACGAGTCCGGGCCGCGGTGCAGAGCGCTGGCCGCGCCGAGCAGTTCCGCCGCCAGTTCCGCCTCGCCGGACGCCAGGCACGCCGCCGCCGTGGCCACCCCGATCTCCGCCAGCACCGGCATGTAACCCGGCTCGACGGACAGGGCGAACGCGGCGGCCAGGTGCTCCCGGGCGGCCGCCAGGTCCCCCCGGGCCACCGTTAGCTGGGCCACGGCGCACCGGTGCATCGACCGGTACAGCGCCGCGTCGAAGGTGATCCGCTCCAGATCGGCGCGGGCCCGGTCGTACGCTCGCGCCGCCTCGTCGAGGGCGCCGTCGTAGCGGGCGAGGTGGCCCAGCCAGAGGTGGGCCAGCACCAGGTAGCGGGCGGCGACCGGCCGGGCCGCCGGGGCGACCAGCGAGCGCAGCTCGTCCCGGGCCCGCGACAGGTCGCCGTGCCAGATCAGCGCGACGGCCAGCAGGACGCGCTGGAGCGCGGCGTCGGCGGTCGCGTCGAGCGTGTGCAGCAGGGTGGCGGCCTCCTCGGCGGCCGCCATGGCCACCGGGAAGTCACCGAGCACCAGGTGGACGTGCGCCTCGAAGGTGAGCGCCATGGCCAGGCCCCAGCGGTCCCCCGTCTCCCGGAACGCGGTCGCCGCCTCCGCCAGGTCGGCCCGCATCGCGGCGGTGTCGCCGTCCTGGCCGTGCAGCAGCGCCGCCATCAGCATGAGCGTGCCGCGCGCCCACGGGTCGGGGTGGCGGCGCAGGTGGGCGATGGCCGCCAGGCCGGCGGCGACGTCCTCGTGAACGAAGGCCAGCGCCGGGTCGAGCAGGGCGGCGACCGGGTGGTCGTCCGGGCCGTCGCAGTCGGGCAGGCGGGCCAGCAGGGTGTCAATCGGGACGTCCCCGCCGACCCGGCCGCCGGTGAGCACGGTGTTGAACAGGTAGGCCGCGGTGGCGGCCCGGCGCGCCGCGGGCGGCGCCTCGCCCGGCAGTTCGAGCACCGCCCGCAGCCAGGCGCCCGCCTCGGCGTGGTTGCCCTGCACCGTCCACAGCGGGCTGACCGCGGCGGCCAGCCGGACCGCGACCCCCGCGTCGCCGGTGTCGCAGGCGAAGTGGAACGCGGCCAGCAGGTTCTCCCGCTCCGCGGCCAGCCGGGGCAGCCAGACCACCTGCTCCGGCCCGCGCAGCCGAGGCTCGGCCCGCTCGGACAGCTCCAGGAAGTACTGGGCGTGCGCCCGCCGGGCGGTGGCCACCTCGTCCTCCTCGGCCAGCCGCTCCAGGCCGTACTCCCGGATGGTCTCCAGCATCCGGTAGCGCGGCCGGGGGCCGTCCAGCCGCTGCAGCAGCGACTTGTCGACCAGGGCGGAGAGCAGATCCAGCGCGGCCGGCGCGATCGGCGGGGACAGCTCGCAGAGGCGGGCCGCGCTCTCCGGGGTGACCGCGCCGGGGAAGACCGCCAGCCGCTGCGCCAGCCGGCGCTCGTCGGGCTCCAGCAGATCCCAGCTCCAGGCGACCACCGCCCGCAGCGTGCGGTGCCGGGGCATGGCCGTGCGGCTGCCCCCGGTGAGCAGCCGGAACCGGTCGGAGAGCCGGGCGGCCAACTCCTCCACCGGCAGCGTCCGGGTGCGGGCGGCTGCGAGTTCGATGGCGAGCGGCAGGCCGTCCAGCCGCCGGCAGACCTCCACCACGGCGGCGACGTTGGCCTCGGTGACCGCGAAGCCGGGGCGGACCGCGGCCGCCCGATTGACGAACAACTGCACGGCCGGGGACCCGACGGCCTCGGCGAGGGTGGCCGCCGGGGCCGGCAGGCCGAGCGGCGGCACCGGGCAGAGCGCCTCGCCGACGATGCCCAGCGGCTCCCGGCTGGTGGCCACGACCCGCAGCTGGGGGCAGCGGCCGAGCAGTTCGTCGACCAGTTGGGCGGCGGCGTCCACCAGGTGCTCGCAGTTGTCGAGCACCAGCAGCGTCGGCGCCACCGAGAACGCCTCGACCAACTGGTCGAGCAGGTCGCGCGGCGCCGGGCCCTCGAGCAGGCCGGCCTCGCGCAGGCCGAGCGCCCGGACCACCACCTGCGGCACGTCGGCCGGGTCGGTGACGGCGGCCAGCTCGACCAGCCAGGCGCCGCCGGGATGGGCGTCGGCCAGCGTGCCGGCGAGCGTGGTGGCCAGCCGGGTCTTGCCGGCGCCGCCCGGTCCGACCAGGGTCACCAGCCGGCCGTCCCGGAGCTGGTCGGCGAGGCGGCGCAGCTCGGTGTCCCGGCCGACGAAGGTGGTCAGCGGGGCCCGCAAATTGCCCGGCCGGGCGACCGGGCCCGGGGGCTCCGCCGGGGCGGCCCGGCCGGCGGCGGCCGGCGGCCCGGCCGGCGGCGGGGCCGTGTCGGCCGGCGTGGCCGGGGCGAGCGGGACGGCGGCCGGAGTCAACGCCGGGTCCCGGCGGAGCATGGCCACGTGCAGGTCGCGGACCCGGGGGGACGGGTCGACGCCGAGTTCCTCGGCGAGCCGGGCCCGGAATTCCTCGTACGACCGCAGCGCCTCGGCCTGCCGACCGGTGGCGTAGAGGGCGTTCATCAGCAGCGCACGGGTGCGCTCCCGCAGCGGCTGCCGGGCGGCCAGCTCCTCCAGCTCGGCGACGAGCTGGTCGGCCCGGCCGGTGACCAGGTCGGCCTCGGCCCGGTCCTCCAGCGCGGAGAGCCGCAGCTCCTCGAGCCGGGCGGCGGCCGCGGCGGCGTACCGGGTGTCGGTGACGTCGGCGAGGGCCGGGCCGCGCCACAGCGACAACGCCTCGGCCAGGCAGGTGGTCGCGGTGACCGGATCGCCCGACCGCAGCGCCCGCTGGCCCTCCCGGGCCAGCCGCTCGAACCGGTAGGCGTCGACCGCCTCCCGGGGCAGCTCCAGCCGGTAGCCGCCGTGCGCCGAGTGCAGCGCGGAGGTGACCGGCAGGGCGCGGCGCAGCCGGGAGACCAGCGACTGGACGGCGTTCGTCGGGTCGGTGGGGGCGGTGTCGGCCCAGAGCGCGTCGGTCAGCGCCTCGACGGTCACCGTACGGCCGACCTCGAGGGCGAGCAGGATCAACAGCCGGCGCAGCCGGGCGCCGCCGATCTCGACCTGTCGCCCGTCGGCGGCCACCGTGAGCGGCCCGAGGATGCCAACCTGCATGCGCCCCATCATCTCACCGGGTACCGACGCGGTGACGAACAGTCGGTGCCGTGGCGAGGCGCCGGCCGGTCGGGTCAGTCCGGCGTGGCCGGGGTCGACACCCGGCCGACCAGATAGGTGTAGAGGACGGCGGAGTTCACCCCGTCCAGGCCGAGGGCGGCGTGCAGCGCGTCGTCGTAGAAACCGCAGAGGCCCACGCTGGACAGCCCCAGCCCGGTGGAGACCAGGGAGAGGTTCTGCGCCACGTGCCCGCCCTCCAGCAGCACCAGGCGGTAGGACCGCAGGCCGTAGTGCAGCCGCTGGTAGGTCAGGTCGGCGACCAGGAAGAGCCAGAGCGGGCAACCGGCGGCGTCGATCTTGCCGCCGGCCTTGGTGGCGGGCAGCCGGGGGTCGGTCGCCGGCACCGCCGGGATGAGTTCGCCGGTCAGGTCGCGGGCGTCGAGCGGGAGCAACGCGTGCGCATCGGGGTCGTGCAGGTAGAGGCCGCGCGGCACACCCGCCACGTCGTGGCAGTAGGCCAGCAGCCGCACCGGGTAACGGTTGCCGCCGCTGGGGTGGGGCCGGACCCGCAGCGGCGCCTCCGCGCCGTCCATGGTCTTCTCCCCGGTGACCGCGGCGGAGTGGTAGAGCAGTCGGCCCACCTCGTCGGCGGTGAGCGGGCCGGTGTACGTGCCGTAGGCGCTGCGCCGGGCGAGCAGCACCTCGGCCAGCCCGGGCAGCTCCGCGTCGGGCCCGGCCAGCGGCAGCGGCGTCCCGCGTACGGGCAGCGGCTGCCGGCCTTCCGTGCCGGCGCCGACCAGGTCCGGCATCTGGTCGAGGATGGTGGCCGGCGCGTACTTGGCCTCCTCGTGCAGCCGGCGGTCGAGCGCCTCGGGACCGTCGGCGAAGAACGGACCGCGCGGCGTGGCCCGGAGCACCGCGAGGGACACCAGCCAGGCCGCCTGGGCCCGTTCGGCGGCGGTCAGGCCGATCCGCTCCTGGTGCGCCCCGACCAGCCGGCGCAGGACCGCCCCGGCCGGAGCGTCGAGCCGGCCGGCGCGCTCCAGCTCACGCAGTTCGCCGAGGGTGTCGGCGAGGTGCCGCCGCCACTCCCCCAGCCCGGTGCCGGCGGCCCCGACCTCCTCGCGAATGCGTCGGTGCCAGGCCGTCCACTCCGCCTCGTTGCGCAGGAAGGCCGTCTCGGCGGCGAACCGGCCCTCGCCGGCCGGCGCGACCTCGCCGGCCGGGACCCGCGTACGGTCGCCCGGATCGACCGGTCCGGCGTCGCCGCGCAGCCAGGCCAGCGACGACGCCCAGTCCAGTCCGGTGGCGACCACCGCCGCCAGCAACAGGCCGGCGGCGGCCCGCAGCCGGGTCGGCGCGGAGCGGGCATCCGCCCAGACTGCCTGCTCCAGCCCGGGGGCGACGGCCAGGTGCCGGTCGACGACGTCGGCCGCACCGGGGCCGCCCGGGCCGGCGGCGGGCGGCGCGGTCTCCGGTCGGGCGGAGGCGGTCAGTGTCATCGGCGTACGCTCCCTCGACGGTCGGGCGGTGAGCGCACGATAGGCAGCCGGGGAAGCCGGTCACAAGCATCGAATCTGGGCAATCTGGGAGGTGATCCGGCGGGGCCCCGGGTGGACAATCCGCCGGCTCCCCGGCACCGGCCCGCGCGGACCCGCCGCAGCCGTCTCGGGGGCGGCGGTGCGCTCGTGGCGGTACTACTCGCCGGCCCCGGCCAGCGGTGCCGGCGCGCTGCGGGAACAGCAATCTGCGCGAAGACAGTACGCCCGCGCAGGCGCACCCTCTAGGCGGACCCGGCCGGTCCCGGCGGCCCCGGTACCGCCGCCGACCAGGCATGATCCGCCGGCCACGCCGGCCGGGCAGCACCCGGAGAACCCCTACCGACACCCGTACCCGCCGGAGGCCCCAGTGACCACGGACCCCGAGTCGCGGCGCACGTTCCCGCTGACCGACCTCCAGGCCGGCTACCTCGTCGGCAGCAGCCCGCTGATCGAACTCGGCGGGTTCCGGCCCACCATGTACGTCGAGCTGGACGTGGCCGGCTTCGACCCGGAGCGCGCCCGGGCGGCGGTCGACCGGCTGATCGACCGGCACGAGCACCTGCGCACGGTGATCCTGCCCGACGGCGGCCAGCGGGTGCTGCCCGACGTCCGGGTGACGCCGTTCCCGCTGGCGGTGACCGACCTGACCGGACTGCCGCCCGCCGAGCGCGACGCGGCGCTGCGCGCGGTCCGGGAGCGGATCGCCGAGCAGGGGGTGGACCCGACCGGCTGGCCGCTGTTCCAGGTGGTCGCCCAGCGGCTGCGCCGGCACCGGTGGCGGCTGCACCTGGCGATGAGCCTGCTGCTGCTCGACTCCGCCAGCACCCGGCACCTGCTCGGCGAATGGTGGCAGCTCTACCAGGACCCCGGGGTCGCGCTGCCCCCGGTGGCGCGGGCCTTCGCCGACAGCGTCCGGGACCTGGTGGCCTGGCAGGACACCGAGCCGTACCGGGCGCACTGGCGGTACTGGGAGCAGCGGCTGGACAGCCTGCCGGACGCGCCGCAGCTGCCGCTGGCCGGCCCGCTGGCCGGCATCGATCCGGTCCGTCTGGTCCGCCGGGTCTGCCACCTCAGCCGCGCCGAGTGGGACCGGCTCTGCGCCGCCGCCCGGCAGCACCGGGTGCTGCCGCCGAGCGCGCTGCTCCAGGTCTTCGCCGAGGTCCTCGGGGGCTGGGCCGCACAGCCCCGGTTCTGCCTCAACGTGCTGCACCAGAACCTGCCCACCCTGCACCCCGAACTGGCCGGGGTGGTCGGCCAGCTCAGCGCCACCCTGCCCCTCGAGGTGGACCTGGGCGCGGGCGACGACTTCTGGGAGCGGGCCCGGCAGTTGCAGCGCCAGCTCTGGCGGGACATGGCGCACAGCGACGTCACCGCCGTGCGGGTCACCCGGGAGCTGGCCGCCCGGCGCGGCTGGACCAGCCGGGCAGCCCTGCCGTACGTCTTCAACAGCATGCTCGCCCCGCGCCGGCCGGCCGGCGCGGCCGCCGGGCGGCCGGTCTGCCGCCAGGTCGACAGCCACCTGCGCACCCCGCAGGTGTTGGTGGACAACCAGCTCCAGGACGCCCCGGACGGGGGCGTGGACTGCATCTGGGACGTGGTCGACGACGCCTTTCCCGCCGGGCTGCCGGAGGCGGCGTTCGAGGCGTACGAGCGGCTGCTGCGGGCGCTCGGCGCGGCCGGGACGCCGCCCGAGCCGGTGCCGCCGGCCCACCGGGCGGTGGTGGCCCGGGACAACACGCCCGCCGGGCCGCCGCCGGCCGGCCGGCTGGAGGACGGCTTCCTGCGCCGGGCCACCGAACGGCCGGACCACCCCGCGGTGGTCACCGACACCCACACGTTGAGCTACCGGGACCTCGCGACCGCCTCGGCCGCGGTGGCCGGGGCGCTGCGCCGGCACGGCGTCGGCCCCGGTGACCTGGTGCCGGTGGTGATGGCCAAGGGCTGGGAGCAGGTGGTCGCCGTCCTCGGCGTGCTGCGCGCCGGCGCGGCGTACTGCCCGGTCGACGTGGCGCTGCCCGCCGAACGGATCGGCCACCTGATCGACGAGTGCGCGGCCCGGGTGGCGCTGGTCCAGTCGCACCACCCTGCCGACCTCGGCGGGCGGGACGTGCCGGCGATCCAGGTGGACCGGCTCCCGGCCGCCGCCGGGCCGGAGGGGCCCGACGGGCCGGCCGGGGCGGCGGGCGACCTGGCGTACGTGATCTACACGTCCGGCTCCACCGGCCGGCCCAAGGGGGTCGCGGTGGCGCACCGGGCCGCCCGCAACACGGTGGCGGACATCAACCAGCGGTTCCATCTGGGCCCCGACGACCGGGTGTTCGGCATCTCCTCGCTCAGCTTCGACCTGTCCGTCTGGGACGTGTTCGGCACCCTGGCCGCCGGCGCGACCCTGGTGCTGCCCGCCGGTGGCAGCCGCCCCGACCCGGTCGGCTGGGCCGACGCCGCGACCCGGCACGGGGCGACCGTGTGGAACTCGGTGCCCGCGCTGGCCCAGATGCTGGTCGAGGTGGCGGCCGCCCGACCGGCCGACGACCGGCCCCCGGTCCGGGCGTTCCTGCTCAGCGGCGACTGGGTGCCCACCGTCCTGCCCGACCGGCTCCGGGCGACCTGGCCGGGCACCCGGGTCACCGCGCTGGGCGGCGCCACCGAGGCGGCGATCTGGTCCAACAGCTACGAGATCGGCGCGGTCGACCCGGCCTGGCGGAGCATCCCGTACGGCCGGCCGCTGCCGAACCAGACCATGCGGGTGCTCGACGAGCGGTTCCGGCTACGTCCACCGTGGGCGGTCGGCGGCATCTACATCGGCGGGGCCGGGCTGGCCGAGGGCTACTGGCGGGACCCGGAGCGGACCGCCGAGCGGTTCGTCACCGACCCGGCCACCGGAGAGCGGCTCTACCGCACCGGCGACCTGGGGCGGTACTGGCCGGACGGCACCATCGAGTTCCTCGGCCGGGAGGACCGCCAGGTCAAGGTGCAGGGGTTCCGGGTGGAACCGGGCGAGATCGAGGCGGTGGCGCGGACCCACCCGCAGGTGCGGGACTGCGCGGTCACCACCCAGCAGGTGCCCGGCGGGCAGCGCCGGCTCGTCGCCATCGTGGTGCCCGCGGCGGAGACGACTCCGCCGGATCCGGCGGCGCTCGCCGGGTACCTGCGGGAGAGGCTGCCCGCGTACCTGGTGCCGGCGCGGATCCACCTGCTGGACCGGCTGCCGCTCAGCGGCAACGGCAAGGTCGACCTGGACCGGGCTCTCGCCGCCGCCGAGGCCGCCGCCGGCTCCGGACCGGAGACCGACCGACCGGCCGCGGCGGTCGGCGGAAGTCCACTGGAGGAGCGGATCTGCCGGGTCTGGGCGGAGCTGCTGGAGGTGCCGGCGGTCCGGCCGGACGACGACTTCTTCGCCCTCGGCGGCAACTCGCTGCTCGCGCTGCGCCTGGTGCAGCGGCTCCGCGCCGAACTCGGCGCCGAGGTGCCGTTCGGGCAGATCTTCGACGCGCCGACGGTACGCGGGCTGGCCGCCCGGCTCGCCGCCGGCGACGGCACCGTCCGGTGTGCCGTACCGCTGGCCGACGGTGCCGGGCAGCCGCTGTTCCTGTGCCACCCGGTGGGCGGGTCGGTGGCCCGCTACGCCGACCTGGCCCGCGCCTGGGCCGGCCCGGTGTACGGCTTCCAGAGCCGGGCCCTGGCCGGCGACGACCCGGCCGGCCCGCCCAGCCTCGCCGACATGGCCGCCGGCTACCGGGCCGAGCTGCGCCGGCTGGCGCCGCACGGACCGTACCTGCTCGCCGGCTGGTCGATGGGAGGTGTGCTGGCGCACGAGCTGGCCGCCCAGCTGCGCGACGAGGGCGAGGCGGCCCGGGTGGTCATGGTGGACAGTGACATCCGCACCCAGCGGCTGCCGGCCGACGAGCGGGAGCGGCACCGCGAGTTCCTCACCGACCTGGCCGGCGGTGCGCTGCCCACACCGGTGATCGCGGCGCTCGACGCGGCCCCGGCGCACGGGCTGGCGGGCGCGGCGCACGAGGCGGCGCGGGCGACCGGGCTGCTGCCGGCCGAGCTGGACGAGGCCGGGTATCGGCGGCTGGTCCGGGTACACGGGGACAACCTGGCCGCACTGGCGGCGCACCGGCCCGCCCCGGGAGTGGCGCCGGTGCTGCTGATCGTGGCCGACCGGGTGGAACGCCCGGACCCGGTGCCCGCCTGGCGGGCGGCCTGCCCGGAGCTGACCGTGGAACGCTGGCCGGAGGACCACCACTCGATCGTGTCCGCCGCCGCCTCGGCCCGGTTGGCCGAGCGGATCGCCCGTTTCGCCGCCGAATCAGAGGCGGCGACGACCGCCGCCGGGGGCTCCGGTCGACACCGGGTTGTGCTCGGTCACTAGCCCGTCCGACGGCGGTCTTTCCAGCTTCCGACCGCGGCAACGTGAGGGACCCGGCCCGGCGGAGCCTCCCGATCAGGCTCCGGGGCGGTCAGGACGGCGCGTCGGCGCCCGCAACCGCTCGGTTCACGGCCGCGTGGATCTGCAGCCAGGTCGGATCGCCTTCGGTCGCGTCCGTCACGGTTGCCAGGTCATCCGGTTGCCAGGTACGCACCCCGTCGGTGCGAACGGCCTGCTCCTCCCAGGCGGCGTCGTCGGGAACCTCGGACGTCTCGTCCACGAACGCCGCCACCAGGGCCTGCGATGCCGCACGTTCCGCGCCACGGTCCCCTGCCGGGACGGCCGGCACGGACACGACGCACAGGTTGCCGTCACCATCCGCGACGACGATTGCACCCGTCGCCGTGGCGGCCAGCGCGGTGACCGGGGAACCGGCCAGGACGTCGTGCTCGACCAGGTGTGCGTCACGGACGTCGAGCTCGACGAGAACCCCGGCCGGCGTGCCGACCCACAGCACGCCGGGCCGGGCCCCGAAGGCGATGTTGTGCCGCGACCAGGCCCGCATCTGCTCGAGCCACTCGTCCGGATAGGGGTAACCGGGGCTGGGCGGCCCGAGGGTGGTGCCGAGGACCCGCTCGAGCGAGGGGAACGCGAACACCTCGACGGTGTGCCCGTACGAGTTGCCGCGGATCGCGAAGTGCCGGCCGTCAGCGCTGAAGATCGGCGTCTGGTAACCGTCCACGTCCAGGATCAGCGTCCGGCGCAGAAGGCGCATCGCGGCCGGGACCGCCTCGCCGTCGACTCGCGCGAAGGTCGCGTACGTGGCACCCTGGTCGCTGCGGAGAGTGACCAGCAGCCCGCCGCCCGGATGTACGGCGACACCCGTGTCCCACCTCGGCCCGACACCGACGGTTGCCGACCCGAGATCGAGAACGTCGGAGGACTCCCACGCGTCCTCCCCGCCGCCGGAGGCCGGCGACGCCCACAGCGTCCGGCCGTCGGGGCTGAAGGCCAGACTGTGATAGGCGGTGGGCGAGGGAGCACCCGCCAGCGCGGACACGTCGCCCGCCGTCCACTGCACCACCTCACCGTCGACCGCCACCACCAGCAACGGCTCGTACGGATGCCACGCCGCCACCGGTGTCCGCTCGAACCGGTCCCAGCCATCGGCTTCTCCGTAGCCGGGCGAGTCCGCACCCACGATGCCGCACTCGCGCGGATTCCCGTCCGTGTGGTCCCAGACGCGGACGGTCGGGCGTTCGGAGTCCCAGCCGGCGACCAGCGGCAGGCGGGGATGGCACATCAGCCGTTCGACGGGAGCCCCACCGTCCACCCGGACACGCGTCGTGATCTCCAGCGCCATTCCGGCACCATAGCGTCGGGGCCGGACATCGTGCGGGAGTCTGCAGCACAGCCACGCACGCTCACGCGGCGTGCGTTGGCCTCCTCAGTCACTCGTACGGCCAGCCCAGCAGCTCGCACGCGATGGGCCACCAATGGCGCTCGGCCAGCGGCGAGGGCGCGCCGGGTGGCGCCGAGCCACGTACCGACCTCATCGGACGGGACGAGGGTCGGATCGTTCGGCGTGAAGACCGGAACGTGGGCGACCGGTGCCGGCAGGCGATACGTCTCATCCGGTGTTGGTACGACGTTCCGCACGAAACCGACACACCGCGTGGGGGTGCCCTCGGTCAGGTACCGCGATGTCAGGTCCGCGATCCCCGCCGATGCCGGGCGCCACCCGTCCCCGGTGCCGAGGAACACGGTGGGGATGTCGAGGCCCTGGGCGTCTGGACGCAGAACAGTTCCCGACCGGCGGGGGTGTCGCGCCGCATCAGCAGGCGGACGATCACCGCGGGTTCCGGAACCTCGATGTCGTTGCCGAACCAGACCTCGGCAGTGCTGCTCACAGGTAGCCACGGTGCGTTCGGGACGGACCGGATCAGTCTCGGCGAGTCGATCACGCGGCCATGTTGCCACTTTCGCAGTTGGCGGCCCGGTGTCAAGCGGTGCGCGTCCGGCCGGGATCGGTGCAGGCAGGTTCAGCTCGACCGTGGAACCCTCGCACCGCACCGGCCCGGGTGCCACGCACCCGCTGCCTCGGCGATGTCCCGGAGCAGTTTCCCCCGCTCGGCGAACGCGGGCGCGCCGCCGTCAGCCGCGGTACTCGACCAGGCAGAACTCGTGATCCTCCGGGTCGGCCATCACGACGACCACACCCTCCTCGTGGTCGTGCCGCTCACCGGTGAACCGGCCACCGAGATCGATGACCGTCGTCATGGCCTCGTCGATGTCGTCGACGGTGATGTCGAGGTGCATCCGCACCTTGCCGGTCCGGGGCTCCGGCACCGGCTGGAACACCAGCCGCGGTTGCGGGTCACCTCGCTCGCCGAGGTAGACCCAGCCCTCCTGCGACGGGCCGGGCTCGCGACCGAGCAGGGCGCTCCAGAATCGGGCCACCCGCTCCGGGTCAAGGCAGTCGATCGTGACACCGGACCAGACGTTCGCCATGCGCCGATCCTGGCAGGGCACGTCCATCGAGAATTCGATGGCCTCGCCCGCCCTCGCCAGTGCTCCGCTCCTGCCGCCCATCGGCCGGGTCGTCAGGACCAGTCGAACGCCTGGGCGTCGGAGGAGAGGTAGCTGCCGTCGACCAGCTCCGGCCAGGTGGCGTAGCGGCGCAGGCCGTAGAGCAGGGGCCGCTGCGGGCGCAGCTGGCTGACCGCCCGGACCCGGCCCATGACCACAGCGTGGTCGCCGACCACGCTGTCGTCGACCACCTCGCAGTCGGCGATGGTGTGCGCGGCGTCGAGCAGGTGCGGGCCGCCGGCCGCCGGGCCGACGCTCCAGCGGACCCGCTCGAAGCGGTCGACCGCCCCGGAGGCGAACAGCTCGGCGTAGGCCCGGGCCTGGTGGTGCAGCAGGTTCACCGCGAACGACCGGCTCGCCGCGATCGCCTCCAGGGTCGGGCTGCCGCAGCGCAAACAGACCAGCAGGATCGGCGGGTCGAGGGAGACGCTGCACAGCGAGGTGCAGGTCATTCCCCACGGCCGGCCGTCGGAGTGCAGCGCGGTGGTCACCGTGACGCCGGACGGGAAGCTGGCCATCAGCGGTCGCATGTCGACCGGTGGGCTCTCCGCCGGCACGAGCTGATCCTTGGTGCTCATCGTGCGCTCCTCACACCGGGGGTGACGCGGCTCCGGCGGCGACCACGCCGGGCGCGGGCCGGGGCCGGGAGGTGGACCGGGCCGCGGCGCGGACCTCCGCCACCAGCGCGGCGGTGAAGGACCCGAACGCGGGACCGAGGAAGTGGAAGTGCCCGCCGGGGAAGAGCAGCCGCCGGAACGGTCCGGTGGTCTCCTCCGCCCAGGCCGCGATCGCCGCCGGCGGCGCCCAGTCGTCCTCGGTGCCTCCGAAGGCGGTCATCGGCACGGTCAACGGTGGGCGGACGGGTGGCGGGGCGTACCCGGCCAGCGCGCCCAGGTCGGCGCGGACCAGCCGGAGCAGCTGGGCGCGGAACTCGGGCACCTCGTGGATCCGGTCCGGCATGCCCCCCAGCGCGAACAGGTGGCGCAGCATCTCGTCGTCCGACAGGTCGTACGGCAGGGTCGCCTTCGGACCCCGGTAGCCGGCGGCGGGCCGGCCCGAGACGCCGAGCCAGACCGGTTCGACACCGTGCGCGCCGAGCGCCCGCGCGGTCTCCGCCGCGACCACCGCGCCCAGGCTGTGCCCGAACAGGGCCAGCGGCGCGTCGGCCCAGTCGAGCAGGTCCTCGACCACCCGGGCGACCATGGCAGGGATGTCCCGCAGCGGCTCGTCGCGGTGCCGGCGGCCCCGACCCGGCAGGTCCGGCAGGAGCAGGTCCCATTCGGGCGGGAGGCCGCGGCTGAGCGGAAAGTAGGCGCTGCCGGAGCCACCGGCGTGGTGGAACGCGACCAGGCGCAGGTCGGGGTCCGGGACCGGCCGTGGCCGCAGGAACGCACTCATCTGGTCACTCCCGTCCCCCGGCCGCGACCGGGCGGCCGGTGATGTGGTCGGCGATCGTCGCCAGCAGCGCGGCCAGCGGGCGCTCGATGGGCAGGTCCTCGGGGGTGAGCGCGATCTGGAACCGTTCCTCGATCCGGGTCATGAACAGGGTGGAGACGAACGAGTCGCCACCCGTCTCCAGGAAGGACCGGCTCGGGTCCAGCTCCTCCTCGGCGTGCAGCACGTCGCGCAGCTCGGTCATCAGGTACGCCTCGATGCCCGCCCGGTCGGTGGGCAGCGGCGCCACGTCCCCGCCGCCGGCCGCCGCGGCGGTGCCGGCCGCGCCGACCGGCTCGTCCACCCAGAACCGCCGGCGCCGGAACGGGTACGTGGGCAGGTCCGGCAGGATCCGGGCACCGGCCGGGCGCAGCTCGTCGAAACGGACGTCGAGCCCGGCCAGGAAGAGCGCGGCCAGCGCCTCCAGCAGCAGCCCGGGTGCCGCTTCGGGAACGTCGGTGACCAGCGGCACCAGGTACGCCGCACCGTCCTCGCCGCGCCACTCCAGGCGCCCCGCGTGCTCCGGCCGGCCGGCGTCGCGGCGGGACCGGACCCGGACCCCGAGCCGGGCGAGCAACGCCACCCACCGCTCCGGCGCCTCGCCGGCCGGCTCGGCCGGGAGCAGCCGGGGCCAGCGTTTCCGGACCACCGCCAGGGCGACCTCCAGGGCGGTGTGGTCGACGGCGGTCCAGAAGGTGACCGGGCGCAGCCGCCCGGCCGGGCCGGCCGGCTGCCGGACCGCCGCCGCCAGCCGGACCGCCAGCTCGTCGGCGCCGCCGCCGACCACCGCCACCCGGTGCCCGAACGGGGTACGCCCGGCGCGCAGGGTGTGGCAGAGCGACGGCAGGTCCGCCGGGTCGGTGGCGCGAAGCCGCGCCACCACGGCCGCGCCGAGGGTGGCCAGGCCCTGCGGGTCCCGGGCGGAGATGGTGAGCAGCTCCGCACCGTCCGGCGCGGCCGGTCCGTCCGACCCCGCCGGCCGGTACGCCTCGAGGACCACGTGCGCGTTGGTGCCGCTCATCCCGAACGAGTTCACCCCGGCCACCCGGCGGGGCAGCTCGGCCGGCCAGGGCGTCGTGCGCCGGGGCACGGTGAAGCCGAGCCGGTCCCAGGGAATGTGGTCGTTGAGCGGGCCGTCGGACTCGTCGGCCGCGGCCGGGATCTCGCCGTGGTGCAGCATGAGCACGGTCTTCATCAGCCCTGCCGCCCCGGAGGCCGCCTCCAGGTGGTTGAGCCGGGCCTTGACGCTGCCGATGCCGAGCGGCACCCCGCGCTTCCGGACCGCGGCGCCGAGGGCGGCGTCGAGGGCGCCCACCTCGACCGGGTCGCCGAGCAGCGTGCCGGTGCCGTGCGCCTCGACCCAGCCGACGTCGGCCGCGTCCACCACGGCGTCGGCGAGGGCCGCCCGGACCACCTGCTCCTGGGCCGGGCCGCTGGGCACGGTCAGCCCGGAGGCGGCGCCGTCGTGGTTGACCGCGCTGCCGCGGACCACGGCGAGGATCGGTCGGCCCTCCCGCTCCGCCTCGTCGAGGCGCATCAGCACCAGCACGCCTACGCCCTCGCCCCGCCCGTACCCGTCGGCGGAGGCCAGGAAGGACTTGGAGCGGCCCTGCGGGGAGAGCGCCCGGCTCTGGCACAGCGACACCATCAGGTTCGGCGACAGCAGCAGGTTGGAGCCGCAGACCAGCGCGTACCGGCACTCCCGGGCCCGCAGCGCGCGGACCGCCAGGTGCATCGCGACCAGCGACGAGGAGCAGGCGGTGTCCACGCTGACCACGGGGCCGGCGAAGCCCATCACGTAGCTGATCCGGCCGGCGCCGAAGCAGAGCCCGCCGCCGGTGGCGTAGTACGGGTCGAGCGGGGTCTTGTCCTCCCGCACGGCCAGCCGCTCGCCGTACTCGGAGGCCATCATGCCGAGGTAGACGCCGACGTCGAGCCGGTCGGCGCGGCGGACCGCCACGCCGGCCCGCTCCAGGGCCTCCCAGGCGGTCTCCAGCAGCAGCCGCTGCTGCGGGTCGAGCAGCTCGGCCTCCCGCTGGGAGATGCCGAAGAAGTCCGCGTCGAAGTGGCCGATGTCGCTGAGAAAAGCCGCACGGTCCACGTAGGAGCGGCCCGGCCGGACCGACCCCGGCCGGTACGCGGCCCGCAGCCCGGGCCGGTCGTCGGGGATGCCGGTGACCGCGTGCGCGTCGCCGCGCAGGAAGTCCCAGAACTGCTCCGGCGTGCGCAGGTCGCCGGGGAAGCGCAGGCCGAGCCCGACGACGGCGAGCGGCGGACGCTGCTCCCGTTCCAGCTCGCGGATCCGGGCCTGCTGCCGGCGGGAGAGCCGGAGCTGGTCCTCCACGAGTCGGCGCAGCTCGGTGGCGTCCATGGTCACGTCCCTCACTCCTCCATGGCCAGGTCCGCCCGGACGGCCCGGACCAGCTCGTCGATCGACAGGTCGGCCAGGTCGCCGTCGGTGCCGGCCGCGTC
The DNA here is from genome assembly GCF_047200535.1 of Micromonospora mangrovicola. Taxonomy (NCBI): domain Bacteria; kingdom Bacillati; phylum Actinomycetota; class Actinomycetes; order Micromonosporales; family Micromonosporaceae; genus Micromonospora; species Micromonospora mangrovicola. The sequence goes on from NZ_JBJZOG010000014.1 coordinate 17,539, forward strand.
GGCGTACGCCGGCCCGGACCAGGCGCCGGCGGTCGGCGCGCTGTCGGCCGGGTCGTCGGGATAGAGCAGGTCGATCGCGTACACGGCGACCTGCGTGATGGTCGGGTGGTCGATGGCGACGGTGGCCGGCAGGTCCACGGCGAGGGCGTGTGACAGCCGGGTCCGCAGGTCGATCACCATGATCGAGTCGAGGCCCAGGTCGACGAAGCCGGCCTCGTCGTCGAGCGCCCCGGGGTCGCCCAGCGCCTCGCCGGCCACCGCCCGCACGGCCGCCCGGAGCCGGTCCTCCCGCTCGTCGGCGGCGGTGCGGTTCAACTCCTCGCGGAGCCAGCCGCGCGGTGCCGCGGGTGCCACGGTCGTGGGTCGGCCGGCCCCGCCGGCGAGTGGGAGCAGCAGTGCCGCCCGAGGATGGCCGGCCGCCCGCTCGACGTACGCCCGGGCGTCCACCGCCACCGCGACGAGCCGGTCCCGGGCGGCGGTGAGCGCGGCGCGCAGGATGGTCTCGGCCTCCCCGTCGGTGAAGGGGCGCACGCCCAGCCGGTCGATCGCCCGCCGGGTCGCCTCGGTGGCCGCGAGGCCACCCTTCACCCGCGGCGTCCACGGTCCCCAGTCGACGCTGACGGCGGGCAGGCCACCGGCGCGGAGCCGGACGGCCAGTCCGGCCAGGTAGCCGTTGGCGGCGGCGTAGTTGGCCTGGCCGGCGGAGCCGAGCACGGCGGAGACCGAGGAGAAGTGCACCAGCGCGGCCGGCCGCCGGCCGGCCATGGCTGCCAGCAGCCGGTCCGCGCCGGCCGCCTTGCCGGCGAAGACCTCCGCGTAGGCCGCCTCGTCGAGCTGCTCGAAGGCGCCGTCGGCGGTCCGCCCGGCGAGGTGCCAGACGCTGCCGATCGGCCCGTCGCGTTCCGCCTCGGCCACCATCCGCCGGCAGTCGTCGGGGTCGGTGACGTCGCCGCGTACCACCCGGATCCGGGTGCCACCGGCGGTGAGCTGGTCGATCGCCGCGCTGGCGGCCGGGTCCGGCGCGGACCGGCCGACCAGGGTGATCGCCGGGACCCCGTGCCGGGCGAGGAAGCCGGCGACGCTCAGTCCCAGTGCGCCGAGTCCTCCGGTGACCAGCGCGGCGCCGGTCGTCACGGCGGCCGGCAGGTCGGCCTCGGGCGGGGGCAGCGGGCGCAGCCGGGCCACCCGGAGGCCGTCGGGGTCGATCCGCAGCCGGGTCTCCGGCAACCCGCGACGCACCTCGTCGACGAGCAGCGCGGCGGCGTCACCCGGGTCGGCGTCGGCGGCGAGCTCGACCCGGACCAGGCGGCGGTCCGGGTGTTCCGCCTCGACCGCGGCGAGCATCCCCCACAGCGCCTCCCGGACCGGGGCGGCAGCGGCCCCCTCGGCGCAGACCACCAGGTACGGCACGGCGGCGGTCCGCAGGTCGTCGGCGAGCCGGCGGACGGCGGACAGCGCCGCCTCGGCCGACTCTCCCGGCTCGGCGGCCGCGAACCGCAGGTCCAGCACCAGGTCGGCCGGCTCGTCGCCGGGGTCGGCGACGTGCCCGGCGACCGCCTCGGCGAGCGCGGGCCGGACGTCGCCGCCGAGGACGGCGGCGCGCGGCGGCGCGACCGGGTCCGGGGCCGGCCGGTCCGCCTCCGGCGTGGTCCAGGCCAGCTCGTGCACGTGCCCGGCGGTGTCCCGCAGCGACCGCTCCAGCAGGTCCCGGGGGGCGTGCCGGATGCGGAACCCGTCGACGGCCAGCACGGTCCGGCCGCGTCCGTCGAACATGTGCAGGTCGGCCTCGTCCACCTGGCGGGTCCCGTCGGGGCGGACGGTGGACCGCCGGGCCCGGACGTGGCCCCACAGCTCCCCGGCCGGGTCGGGCCGGCGGGCCAGGCTGAGCCGGGCGGCGGCGAACGGGATCGCCAGCCCGCTCCGGCCGGCCTCCTCGGCCGCTCCGTCCGCCCCGCCGGGGTCTACGCCGAAGGTCACCGTGCTCTGCAGGCAGGAGTCGAGCAGGCCGGGGTGGATGGCCCAGCCGGCCGGATCCTCGTTCATCCGCTCCGGGCGGGCGTAGCGCACCAGGGCCTCGTCACCACGCAGCCACACCTGGTCGATCCAGCGGAACGACGGGCCGAGCAGGTAGCCCATCTCGCGGAAGTGCCGGTAGAAGTCGGTGCCGGCGAGGCGCCGGTCAGCTGCGGCCTGGAAGGCGGCGAGGTCGGGCACCGGCCGGGGCTCGGCCGCCGGCTCGGCCAGCAGCCGGGCGGACAGGTGCTCCTGCCAGCGGTCCCGTTCCGCGTCCAACAGACTCTGCACGCTGACCGTCCGGCCGCCGTGCTCCTGCTCGGCCTCGATGACCTGCAGCTCGTACCGCTCGCCGTCGTGCAGCACCAGGGCCCGGGGGAAGACCAGGTCGGCCAGGACGGGCGGGGTGCCGTCGCCGGCCAGCGCGGACAGCACGGTGGCGGTCTGCGAGGCGCCGGGCACCGAGACGGTGCCGTAGAGCCGGTGGTCGGTCAGGTGCGGCGGGAACTCGGTGCTCCGCTCGGTGCGGAACACCCGGCCGCGCAGAGCGGGCGAGCGGACCGGCGTACCCCAGGCGGGCGTCTCCGCGGCCGGGCCGGCGGCGGCGACCGCCTCTTCGGCCCCCGCCGCCCAGTAACGGGTCTGTGCGAACGGGTAGCGCGGCGCCTCGACGCGGGCAGCGGGGCGACGGGGCTGTACCCGCGACCAGGTCAGGTCCTGCCCGAGCGGGTAGAGGGCGGCGGCCGCGGCGAGCAGCACGGCGCGGTCGGGCGAGCCGCGGCGCAGCGACGACAGCAGGCCGCCGGCCGGTGCCAGGCCCGCGGCCCGGACCAGGTTGACCAGGGTACGGTCCGGGCCGATCTCCAGGCACACGTCGACGTCGAGCGCGGCGAGCCGGCCGGCGCCGGCGTGGAAGCGCACCGGCTGGCGGGCGTGGCGCACCCAGTACTCGGCGTCGTACGTGTCGGGGCCGGCCACCGCCCCGGTGAGGTTGGAGATGACCGGGATGGCCGGGGTGTGGTGGTGGACCGTGGCGCAGACCGCGCGGAACTGGTCCAGCGCCGGGTCCAGCAGTCGCGAGTGGAACGCGTGCGAGACGCTCAGCGCCCGGTGCCGTACGCCCTCGGCACGCAGCCGGGTGGCGAGGGCGTCGACCTCCTCGGGCAGTCCGGAGACCACGGTGGCCTCGGGCCCGTTGACCGCCGCGACGTCCAACCCGGTGCCGGCGATGAGGTCACGGACCCGCTCCTCGGTGGCGACCACGGCGAGCATCGCGCCCGGCCGGGTGGCCTGCATCAGCCCGGCCCGCTCGGCGATCAGGTCGAGCCCGGCGGGCAGGTCCAGCACCCCGGCCACGATGGCGGCGGCGATCTCGCCGACGCTGTGGCCCATCACCACGGCCGGGGTGAGGCCCCAGGAGCGCCACAGCTCGGCCAGCGCCACCTCCAGGGTGACCAGGGCCGGCTGGGTGACCCGGGTCTCGTTGATCGCGGTCCGGTCGTCGCCGGTGAAGATCAGCTCGGTCAGCGAGGCACCGAGCGCCGGGGCGAGTCGCCGGTCGCACTCGTCGAAGACCGCCCGGAACACCGGCTCGGTGGCGTACAGCTCGCGGCCCATGCCGAAGAACTGACTGCCCTGCCCGGAGAAGAGGAAGGCGACGCGGGGCGGCCGGGTCACCGGGACCGGGTCGGCCGGCGGCGCGGCGGCGGCGGCGGCGAGGAGTTGCTCCCGGTCGCGACCGAGCAGGGCCACCCGGTACCGCAGGTGGGCCCGGCCGGCGCCGGCCAGCGCCGCCAGGTCGGGCAGCTCCGCGGGCGGGCAGTCGGCGATGCGGTCGCGCCAGCCCTCGACCTGCCGGCGCAGCCCGTCCGGACCGGCGGCGGAGAGCGGGACGAGCAGCGGGCCGGCGGCCGGCGTCGCCGGCTCCGACGCCGGTTCCGGGACGGCTGGCTCCGGGCCCGGCTGAGACGCCGGTTCCGGGGCCGGTTCCGGGTCGGCGAGCAGGACGTGCGCGTTCGTGCCGGTGAAGCCGAAGCCGGACACCCCGGCGAGCCGGGGCCGGTCGGCGCGGGGCCAGGCGACGGGGCGGTCCACCACCCGGACGTCCATGCCGGCCCAGTCGATGTGCGGGTTGGCTTCGGTGAAGTGCAGGTTGGCCGGGATGGTGCCGTGCCGCAGGGCGAGCACCGTCTTGATCACCGAGGCCATGCCGGCGGCCGACTCGCAGTGGCCGATGTTGCTCTTGACCGAGCCGAGCCGTAGCGGCCGGTCGGCGGGCCGGCCCGGGCCGAGCACCCGCCAGGCGGCCCCGACCTCGATCGGGTCGCCGAGGGAGGTGCCGGTGCCGTGCGCCTCCAGGAAGTCCACCGCGGCGCCGGCCACGCCCGCGTCGGCGAGCGCGGCGGTGATGACCTGCTCCTGCGCCCGGCCGCTCGGCGCGGTCAGCCCGGAGGAGCTGCCGTCCTGGTTGACCGCGCTGCCCCGGACCACGGCGAGCACGGCGTCGCCGTCGCGGCCGGCGTCGGCGAGTCGTTTGAGGACGAGCACGCCGCAGCCTTCGGCCCGGACGAAACCGTTGGCGTCGGCGGAGAAGGTCCGGCAGCGCCCGTCCGGCGAGAGCATGTGCGCCCGGCTCACCGCGACCGAGGCGAGCGGGTCGACGATGACGTTCACCCCGCCGACGATCGCCGCGTCGATCTCCCCGGCGCGCAGCGCGCGGATGGCGAGATGAAGGGCGACCAGCGAGGACGAGCAGGCGGTGTCCACGGCGAGCGCCGGCCCGGCCAGGCCCAGCACGTACGCCAGCCGGCCGGCCACCGCGTTGAGCGCGGTGCCGGTGCTGTAGTACGCGTCGAGCCGGTCCACCCCCGCGCCGGCCAGCACCCGGGCGTAGTCGCCGTTGCTCACCCCGACGAAGACGCCGGTACGGGTGCCGGCCAACCCTTTCGGATCGATCCCGGCGTCCTCCAGCGCGTGCCAGGCACACTCCAGCAGCAGCCGCTGCTGCGGGTCGAGATTCTCCGCCTCCCGGGCCGGCACACCGAAGAAGCCGGCGTCGAAACGGGCCACGTCCCGCAGGAAGCCGCCCTGATCGGTGGTGATCCGCGGGACGCCGTCCGGCTCGGCGGTGTGGAACGTGCGGCGGCTCCAGCGGTGCGAGGGCACCGCGCCCACCGCGTCCCGGCCGGAGCGGAGCAGTTCCCACAGCTCCTCCACCGAGTCCGCGCCGGGAAAACGCCCGGCCATCCCGACGATCGCCGCCGGCCCGGCCGGGGACACCGCCGGCCCGGTCACCGCGGCGACCGGGACGGCCGGCTCCCCGACCTGCGGGACGGCCGGGACGAGATCCGTCGGGATGGCCGGAGACACGGGCCGGAGCGCGGCCGGTCCGTCGGGGAACGGCCCGTCGGCGGCGTGCGCCCGGGCGTGGTCGGCCGCGGGCACGCCCACCACCGCGGCCGGCCCGCCGCGCAGGGCCAGCAGGTGGTCGGCGCACTGCCGGACGGTGGGGTGGTCGAAGACGTCGGCCACCTGCAGCGGCACCTCGAACGCCTCGGCGAGGCGGCGGGCCAGGTCCACCGCCATGATGGAGTCCAGGCCGAGGTCGAAGAAGCCGGCGTCCTCCTGGACGACGTGCTCCGCGGGGTGTCCGAGCTGGGCGGCCAGCAGCCGGGCCACGTGGCCGCGGGCCACGGCCGGGCGGGCACCCACCGGCAGCACGGTCAGCTCCGCGACCACCGACGGCTCGGGTTCCGCGCCCGCCCGGACAGCGGGGACGGATTCGCCGCCGGCGGCGGTGGTCCCGGGGTGGGCGGCGGCCGGCGGGGCGGCGAACAGGCCGCGCCGGCGCAGCCCGCCCAGCACGCTGTCCAGCCGGGGCCGGTCCAGCGGGCACGCCACCAGGTAGCCCTCCGGTCCGGGCGTCTCGTCCCGCAGCGCGGCGCAGCCGGTGACCGGGTCCAGCGCGCCCACCCCGAGCCGGGCGAACCGCTCCCGGGAATCACCGTCGGCCATCCCGGACACCGCCCACGGCCCGTACGCGATGCTGACCGCCGGGAGCCCGAGCGACCGCCGGTACGCGGCGAGCGCGTCCAGCCCGCCGTTCGCGGCGGCGTAGGCGGCGTAGCCCTCGGTGCCCCAGAGCGCGGACACCGAGGAGACCAGCACGAAGAAGTCCAGCGGCAGGTCCCGGGTCAGCCGGTGCAGCCACCAGGCGCCGCCCACCTTGGCACGCAGGGCGGCGGCGATCCGCCCGGCGTCCAGTTCGGTGGCGGGGATCCGGTGGATGGTGCCGGCGGCGTGCAGCACCCCACCCAGCGGTGGCATCCCGCGCAGCGCGGCGGCGACCTGCCGGCGGGCGTCGGCGGCGTCGCACCCGCCGCCGACGTAGCCGACCCCGATCCCGGCGTCGCGCAGCCCGGTCAGCAGCTCCCGGGCGGCGGCGTCGAGTTCGGCCTCGGCGCGCCGGCCGACCAGCAGCAACCGGCGGGCGCCCCGCCGGACCAGGTCGGTGACGAGTTCCCGGCCGACCGCGCCGAGCGCGCCGGTGACCAGGTAGGTGGCGTCGGCGCGGACCCGCAGACCGGCCGGCGCGGCGTCGGCGCCGCGCAGCCGGGCGGCGCGGACCCGGCCGGCGCGCACCGCGACCAGGTCCTCCAGCACCGGGCCCGGCGACGCGGTGAGCAGATCGAGCGCGGCGTCCAGGTCGCCGGGGGTCGGGCGGGCGGGCAGGTCGACCACGCCGCCGAAGGCCGCACCGAACTCCAGCCCCAGCACCGGGGCGAGGCCGTGCAGCGGACCGTGGTCGGTGGCGGCCACCTCGTCGGCCGGCCCGGTGCGGCGGGCGCCCCGGGTGAGCAGCACCGCCCGCCGGCCGGTCACCCTGGTTGCGGCCAGCGCCGCCACCGCCGTGGTCACCGCGGCGACGGTGACCGCGGCCCGGCCGACCGGGTCGACGACGTCCTCGTCCGCTTCGGCGTCCTCGTCCGGTTCGACGAGGACGGAGTGCGCGGCGGGGGCGAGCACGAGGGTGCCGTCCGGCTGGTCGGCCCAGAACCGGGTCCACTCTCCCGCGCCGCCCGGCAGCACCGCCGCCCGCCAGCCCGGCGGGGCGTCTCCCGGCCGCGGCGTGAGCAGCGTGCCGGCGAGCCCACGGGCCGCCGCGGCGGCGGCCAGTTCGGCGGCGAGCGCGGCGTCGTCCCCGGCCAGGACCAGCGGGCCGGTACGGGCGGCGGGGACCGGCCGGTCCAGCTCGGTCCAGACCACCTCGTGGGTGTCCGGGGCGGACCGGGGCGGGCCGGCCTCCCCGCCTGCGGGCTGCTCCGGGGCGTACCGCTGGCGCTGCCACGGATAGCCGGGCAGGTCGAGCACGGCCCTAACCGCCGACGCGGCGGCGAGGGCGGCGGGGTCGACCTGGTCCGGCGGGGCGCCCGCGGCCAGCGCGGTGAGGCCGCTGACCGCGGTGTCCGGGTCGGCGGCGGCGACCCAGGTCGCCACCGGCAGCCGGCTGCGCCCGGCGTTGGCGGTGGCGGCGAAGGCCGGATAGTCCCCGGCCGGCAGTGCCCGCACCCGCCGGGCGTACGCGGCGGCCAGCTCACGCAGCGCCTCCGGCGTACGGGCGGAGACCACGAACCCGGCCACGGGGCCGCCCGGCGGGGCCGGCCGCTCGGCCAGTTCGTCCGGCTCGACCGCGCCGACGACCAGGTGGGCGTTGGTGCCGCTCATCCCGAACGAGCTGACCCCGGCCATCCGGCCCGCCCCGTCGGCCCAGTCGATCAGCCGGTCCGGCACCACCATCCCGGTGCCGCCGAGGTCGATGCGCGGGTTGAGGGTGCGCAGGTGCACCACCGGCGGCACCTGCCGGTGCTGGACGCAGAGCACCGCCTTGACCAGGCCGGCCACCCCGGCCGCGGCCTCCAGGTGCCCGAGGTTGGTCTTCACCGAGCCGACGGCGAGGGGCGCGTCCCCGTTGCGCCGGCCGAGCACGGTGGCCAGCGCCTCCATCTCGATCGGGTCGCCGAGCGCGGTGCCGGTGCCGTGTGCCTCCACGTACCCGATGTCGGCGGGTCCGGCGCCGGCCCCGGCCAGGGCCGCCTCGATGAGCGCCACCTGGGAGAGCACGTTCGGCGCGGTGAACCCGCTGGACCTGCCGTCCTGGTTGACCGCGCTGCCCCGGATCACCGCGTGGATCCGGTCGCCGTCGCGGACCGCGCGGGCCAGCGGCTTGAGCACCAGCGCGCCGGCGCCCTCGCCCCGGGTGAAGCCGTTGGCCCGGGCGTCGAACGCCTTGCACAGGCCGTCCGGGGCGAGCGAGCGGGTCTGCACGACCAGCCGGGTCGACCGGGGCGACATGATCAGGTTGACTCCGGCGGCGACGGCGACCTCACACTCGCCCCGGCGCAGCGCCTGCACCGCGAGGTGCACCGCGACCAGCGAGGACGAGCAGGCCGTGTCGACCGCCATGGCCGGCCCGGTCAGCCCCAGGTTGTACGCGAGCCGGCCGGCGGCGAAGCAGTGCCCGTTGCCGGTGGCCCAGTAGGCGTCCGGCTCGCCGGGAAGCCAGTCCCGGTAGTCCTGGCCGGTGATGCCGACGTACAGCCCGACGGGGCGGCCGACGAGCCGGTCCGCCGGGACGGCGCCGTTCTCCAGCGCCTCCCAGGCGACCTCCAGCAGGAGCCGGTGCTGCGGGTCGAGGGCGCGGGCCTCGCGCGGGCTGATGCCGAAGAAGTCGGCGTCGAAGTCGAGCACCTCGTCGAGGAAGCCGCCGCGCTGCGGCAACTGCGCCCACTCGGCGGCGAACGGGCCCTGCCGGGCCGCGGGCATCGGCCCGACCAGGTCCCGGCCGGCCGCCAGCGCGTCCCAGTACGCCCCGGTGTCGGCGATCCCGCCGGGCAGCCGCAGGCCGATACCGACGATGGCGACGGGCTGGTCGCCACCCTGTTCGTCCAGCTTGCGGCGCAGCGTCCGGATGGTGGCCAGGGCCCGCTTGAGCTGGGCGTCCTGCCGCTTGGCGGCGGCGTTGTCGGTGTCGTCCATGACCTCGGTTCCTCGGGGCGGATGCGGTCGGGCGGGCGGTGCCGCGGGGTCAGCCGGTGGCGCTGGGCACCGGCGTCTCGGCGCCCGCACCGGCCGGCTCGGCGGCGGATGGTTCGGCGGTGCGGGCGAGCTGCTCACAGAGGGCGCCGGCCAGCGCACGGGCGCTGCCGTACGTCCACAGCAGGGTGGGCGACAGCCGCAGCCCGAACGCCTGCTCCAGCCGGTTGCGCAGTTCCAGGCCCATCAGCGAATCCAGGCCGAGGTCCTTGAACGGGGTCTCCCGGTCGACCCGGTCGGCGTCCAGCCGGAGCACCCGGCCGGCCAGCTCGCGCACCTTCGCCTCGGCCAGGGCGGCCCGTTCGGCGGCCGGCGTCTGCAGCAGCGTGCCCCGGAAGCCGTGCGTCGGGCCGGCGGCGTCCCCGTCCCGGGCCGCCGACCGCAGCCACTGCCAGCTCGGCAGCCCGGCGGTGTCCGGGTACGCGTCGAACCAGCGGCGCAGGTTCAGCGGCACGTACCCGACCACCGGCTCGTCGCGGCCGAGCATCCGCAGCAGCGCCGGCCACGCCTCCCCGGTGGGGAAGCTCTCCATGCCCCGCTCGGCCAGCCGGGCGCCCCGGTTCTCGTCGGCCGCGGCGAGGCCGACGTCGCCGAACGGGCCCCACTGCACGCTGAGCGCGGGCCGGCCGGCCCGCCGCCGGGCCTCGGCGAAGGCGTCCAGCCAGGCGTTCGCCGCCCCGTACGCGGCCTGGCCGGCGTTGCCGATCAGCGCGGCGGCCGAGGAGAAGAGCACGAACAGGTCCAGCGGGTCGTCGGCGGTGACCGCCTCCAGGGCCAGCGCGCCGTCCACCTTGGGCGCGAGCACCCGGGCCACCTGCTCGGCGGTGAGAGTGCCGACGGTCGCGTCGTCGAGCAGGCCGGCGGCGTGGAACACGCCGCGCACCGGCGGCAGGCCGGCGCGTACCTCGTGCAGCGTCCGGCGCAGCACGGCCTCGTCGGCCACGTCGCAGCGGAGCACCTCGACCGTGGCGGCACGGCGCAGCGCCGCCAACCGGGCCTGCGCGGCGGGCTTGGGCTCCGAGCGGCCGATGAGCACCAGCCCGCCGGCGCCGTGCGCGACGAGGAACTCGGCCAGGGCCAGGCCGAGCGCCCCGAGGCCACCGCTGATCAGGTAGGTCCCGTCCCGGAACCGCCCCCCGGGCAGCGGCACGGCGGTGACCGTGTCGACGGTGGTCGGGTCCGCGACCACCAGCTTGCCGATGTGCGTGCCGTGCGACATCTCGCGCAGCGCCTCGGCCGCCTCCGGGTACGGGAAGACCCGGGTGGGCAGCGGCGGGAGGGTGCCGTCGGCGATCCGCTGCCACACGTCGGCGAAGAGCCGGGCGAAGCGGTCGGGTCGCCGGTCCATCAGGCCGGCGAGGTCGACGGCGGCGAGGGTGATGCCCTTGCGGAAGGCGTCCAGGCCGATCGGCCGCCCGGCGTAGATGTCCTTCTTGCCGATCTCGATGAACCGGCCGTCCTCGGCGAGCACGTCGAGGCCGAGCGGGATCGCCGCGCCGGTCAGCGAGTTGAGCACGACGTCCACGCCCTGCCCACCGGTCGCCGCCCGTACCTGGGTGGCCCAGCCGAGGTCGCGGGAGTCGAAGACGTCGACGACGCCGAGCGCCCGCAGGCGCTCGCGCTTGGCCTCGCTGCCGGCGGTGGCGACGACCCGGGCGCCGAGGGCGCGGGCCACCCGCACCGCGGCCAGGCCCACCCCGCCGGCGGCGGAGTGCACCAGCACCGTCTCACCGGGAGCGAGGCGGCCGAGGTCGGCCAGGGCGTACCAGGCGGTGGCGTAGACCAGCGGAAGGGCGGCGGCGTCGGTGTCGGAGAGTTCCGCGGGGATCGGCCGGGTGTGCCCGGCCCGGACGGTGACGTGGCTGGCCAGCGCCCCGAAGACGCAGGCGGCCACCCGCTCCCCCGGCCGGGGCTCGGTGACCCCGTCGCCGACCGCGACGACCCGCCCGGCGCACTCGCCGCCGAGCAGGCCGGCCCCGCCGGACGGGTCGGGGTACGTGCCGACGGCCTTCATCACGTCGATGAAGTTGAGTCCGGTGGCGGTGACCTCCACCTCCACCTCACCCGGACCCGGAGCGCGTCGGGCCAGCGGGACCGGAACCACCCCTTCCCAGCGTCCCGGCCGGGAGGAGACGACCCGGAACGGCTGCGCCGCGGTGCGCGGGGCGGGCAGTTCGACGCCGTCCTCCTCGGGCAGTTCGCCGCGGGCCAGCCGGCCGACCCGCCGGCCGTCGGCGCGCAGCACCACCTGGTCGTCCTCCCCGCCGAGCAGTTCGGCGGCGCACCGGGCGGCCCGGTCCGGGTCGGTCGGGTCCACGTCGATCACCCGGGGGTCGAGTTCGCCGTGCTCCCGGCGGAGCGCCCGCAGGTAGCCCCAGTAGAGAGCCGCGCCCGGATCGGGCCGGTCGTCGGGCGTGGCCGCCTGCGCCCGGCTGGTGACCACGGCGAGCCGGGGCGGCACGCTCCGGCCGGCGCAGGCGCGGGCCACGGCGGTGAGCCGGAGCAGGCCCTGCCGCTGCGCGCCGAGGCCGGCCTCGGCGTCCGGCGCGACGAAGACCACGCCGGCGGCCTCCGCGCGGGGATCGGTGGCGAGCAGGTCGTTGCCGTCGTCGACCGGGTCGGCGCCGGCCGCCCGCAGCGCGGTCACCAGTTCGCCCCGGGACGCCGGGCCGCAGACCAGCCACCGGCCGGGGTCCGCCGGCACGGCCGGCGGCTCGGCGGGCGGCTCGGCGGGCGTCCAAACGAGGCGGTGCAGCCGGTCCGCGCCGTCGACGCCGCCGGCGGTCCGGGGTAGCGGGCGCAGCCGCAGCCCGCGCAGGGTCAGCACCGGCCGCTGCTCGACGCCGAGGACCCGCACGTCGTAGTGCTCGGCGTCGTGCCGGACCACGTGCGACCAGACGGTCGTCGGCGGCTCGTCGAGGTCGGTGTGCAGCAGGATCCGGTCCACGGCGACCGGCACCACGGCCTCGTCGCCGGGGCAGAGCGCGAGCGCCACCTGGAGGGCCCCGTCGGCGAGCGCCGGGTGCAGCGTGTGCGGCCGGTTGCCGGCGCGCAGCCGCTCGGGCAGGACCACCTCGCCGACCGCCTCCGCGCCGTCCGGGTGCACCCGCAGCGCCCGCACCGGGCGGAACGCCGGGCCGTAGTTGAGCCCCCGACCCGCCCACTCTCGGTAGAAGGCGTCCGGGTCGGTGGGGGCCGCTGCCTCGGCCCAGTCCGGGTAGCCGGGGGCCGGACCGTCGACCGGCCGGTAGGACACCCGCCCGCCGGCCGCGGCGGTCCAGCCGGCCGCGCCGTCGGGCAGGTGCAGCAGGCGTACGCTGCCGCCCTCGGTGACGTCGTCGCGCCACTCCACGGTCAGCCGCACGCCGTCGCCGGCGAAGGTGACCTCCCGGTCGAAGGTCACCTCGTCGAGGCTGCCGGGCCGGCCGCCGGTCCGCGCCCGCGCGGCCGACAGCAGCAGGCCGAGCATGGCCGCGCCGGGCAGCACCACGGCGTCGTGCACCCGGTGGTCGGCCAACCAGGGCTGCTCGGCCAGCGTCGGCGTGACCGGCGCGTGCCAGGTGTCGACCTGCCCGGGCGCCGGGGCGAGCGCCACCTCGAGACCGCGCCCACCCGTGCTGCGCCGGGGCCGGGCGGTCGGCCAGTATCGTTCCGGCCGCATCGGGTAGCCCGGCAGGTCCACCCGGCGGCCCTTGGGCAGCCCGCCGAAGGGGGCCAGCCCGGCCACGTACGACCGGGCCAGGGCACGGGCCATGTCCTCGGCGGCGCCCTGGTCGCGGCGCAGGGTGGAGAGCACCGCCACCGGTTCGGCGCGCTCGGCGGCGAGCTGCTCGACGGCCGGGGTGAGCACCGGGTGCGGACTGATCTCCACGACATGGGTGACGCCGTCGTCGAAGGCCTGTCGCATGGCGTCGGCGAAGAGCACCGGGTGGCAGAGGTTCTCCACCCAGTACCGGGCGTCGAGTTCGGGGCCGCCGAGCAGTCCGACCCGGACGGTCGAGAGCAGCGGCACGGTGCCGGCGCTCGGGCGCACCGGCTCCAGCGCGGCGAGCAGGTCGTCGCGGAGCGCCTCCATCTGCGGGCTGTGCGAGGCGTAGTCCACGTTGACCAGGCGGCAGAAGACCTCCTCGGCCTCCAGCAGTTCCTTGAGCGTGAGCACGTCGTCCCGGTCGCCGGAGAGCACACAGGACCGCGGGCCGTTGTGCACGGCCAGGGCAACCGTCTCCTCGAAGCCCTGCAGCGCCTCCCGGGCGCCGTCCCGGTCCAGGTCCACGGCGAGCATCAGACCCCGCCCGGAGGTCCGCCGGGCGATCGCGCTGCGCCGGGCCATCAGCAGGGCGGCGTCGGCGTAGGAGAGCGCGCCGGCCAGGGTGGCCGCGGTGATCTCGCCCTGGCTGTGGCCGAGCACCAGGTCCGGGTGCACGCCGTTGGCCCGCCACAGCTCGGCCAGGCCGAGCGACATCGCCCAGAGCGTCGGTTGGAGCATGTCGATCCGGGTGGTCCACTCGTCGCCCGCCTCGTCGGCGACGACCGCGGTGAGGTCCCAGGAGACGTGCGGGCGGAGCGCCTCGGCGCAGCGGCGCACCACGTCGGCGAAGACCGGGCTGCACTTGTACAGCTCCCGGCCCATCCCCCGCCACTGCGACCCCTGGCCGGGGAAGACGAACGCGGTTCGGCGGTGCGCCACGGCCCGGCCGCTGGGCAGGTCGGGATCCTCGGGCGCGTCCGGCCCGCTGGCGGCGAGCCGGGCCAGCCCTTCCCGCAGCGCGGCCGGCCGGTCGGCGACCACCGCCGCACGGAGCGGGAAATGGTCCCGGCGCCAGGCCAGGGTGCCGGCGACGGCGGGCAGGTCGGCCTCCGGCTCGGGCACCCGCTCGGCGAGTTCCCCGGCGAGCGCGGCGAGCGCGGCCGGCCGGCGGGCGGAGAGCGGCACCACGGCGGGCAGGCCGGTGTCCGGCGGCCCGCCGGCCGGGCCGGTGGCCGGCGTGGGGGCCGGGCCGATCACCGCGTGGGCGTTGGTGCCGCCCCAGCCGAAGGAGTTGACCCCGAGGTAGACCGGCTCGTCGGCGGGGAGCGGCAGCGGTTCCCGAACCACGGTGACGTTGAGCCGGTCGAACGGGATCTCCGGGTTGAGCGTGGCGGAGTGCAGGCTCGGCGGCACGGTGCGGTGCCGCAGCGCGAGCAGGACCTTGAACAGGCCGGCCATCCCGGCCGCCGCCTCGAGGTGGCCGATGTTGGTCTTCACCGAGCCGACCGGCAGCGGCCCGACGGTGCGGGCCCGGCCGAGCACCTCGCCGATCGCGCCGGCCTCGATCGGGTCACCCCGGCCGGTGCCGGTGCCGTGCGCCTCGACGTAGCCGATCTGGTCCAGCGGCACGGTGCCGTCGCCGTACGCCAGGCGGAGCAGCTCGCGCTGCCCGTCCGGGCTGGGGGTGACCAGGCTCTCCCCGCCGCCGTCGTTGTTGACCACGGACCGGACCAGCACGCCGTGCACCCGGTCGCCGTCGCGCAGCGCCCGGTCGAGGCGCTTGACCAGGATGGCGGCCACCCCCTCGCCACGGACGAACCCGTCGGCCCCGGCCGCGAAGGCGGCACACCGGCCGTTCGGGGAGAGCCCGCCGAAGTGGGTGAGTCCGATGGAGACGTCGGGGGCGAGGATCAGGTTGACCCCGCCGACGACGGCGGCGTCGATCTCGCCGGAGCGCAGCGCCTGCGCGGCGAGGTGCAGGGCGACCAGCGAGGACGAGCAGCCGGTCTCCACCGTCAGGCTGGGACCGCGCAGCTTCAGGGCGTACGACACCCGGGCGGCGATCACGTCGAGGGCGTTGCCCACCAGGCTGTGCTGGCTGGTCGGGGCGCCCCGCTCCCGGCGGGCGAGCTCGTAGTCGTGCCAGGACGCGCCCACGTAGACGCCGGTGCGGGTGCCGGCCAGGCCGGCGGCCGGCTGCCCGGCGTCCTCCAGCGCCCGCCAGGCGATCTCCAGCATGAGCCGTTGCTGCGGGTCGATGTCCTCGGCTTCGCGGGGCGAGATGCCGAAGAAGGCGGCGTCGAACTCCTCCACGCCGTCGAGGAAGCCCCCCACCGCCTGGATCTCGCGTTCCGGGTCCAGTTGGGCCGTGACGTCCCACCGCTGCGCCGGTACGCCGACGATGGCGTCGCCACGTCCGGTCAGCAGTCGCCACAGGGCCTCCGGATCGTCGGCGCCGGGGAAGCGTCCGGCCATGCCGACGATCGCGATCTGGTCTGCCGTGTCGAAGTCTGCCATCGCGTCCATTCACTGCCTTTTCGTCGACGGGACCGCGGCGGGAGAATGCAGGAATTGCGGTTACGACCGTTCGTCGCCCGGCGGTGTGGGAATTCCACGGGTGGTGGGCGAATTGTCGCCGCCCATCAGAATCTACGCGGGCGATGAATGGGCGGTAACCCCGATTCACCCTGTCCGCACCCGAGGCCGACCCCTATCGCAACCGCCCGCAGGAAGCGACGGAGACCAATGGGGACGGACCCCGCAACGCGCCGGCGGCGGCCCCGGTGGGGAACGCCGGGACCGCCGCCGCACCGCATAGGGGTGTGGTCAGGGGCGCAGCCGCATCCGGACCAGGCCGGCCGTGGCCCGGGTCATCATGCCGCCGATCTCCTTCGGTGCCTTGCTCCGGCTCCACACCGCGTTGCGCGCCATCTTCGACGGGGATGCGCTGAAGCAGCGGTTCTCCGGGTCGCCGAAGCCGAACGACGGGGGCAGGTAGTCGGCCGAGGCAATCTTGGCGAAGATCTGCGCGGCGCCGTCCTTCGGGGCCAGCGTGCCGGCCTCCACCGCCTGGCAGGTCTGCCGGGTGAAGACGCCCAACTCGCTGAACTTCTCACTGACCGGGAACGGCGATCCGGGATGGCGGCTGTCTTCCAGGGCGAGGAAAACCTTGTCGTCACCGCTGCGGGAATAGCGGAAGTAGGCGTCCTCGATGACGACGTTGCCGAGCATGGTGCCGAGCTGCCAGGTGCGGTTCACCGCATTCCACAAATCGTAGTCGCGGAAGGCGATGAACGAGCTGTAGACGATGTCGTCGTGGAAGTCGAACAATCCCTGCTGGAGCGTCTCCAGGTACTCGAACCGCTCGGTCGACCAGTTGCCGTCCCGAGCGGCCGCGATCAGCCGCCAGGCCATGATGTTGATCAGTTCGAGGGTGTTGGTCATCCCGCGTGAGTAGAGCGGGTCGATGAAGCCGGCCGCGTGCGAGGTCAGGCAGAACCGGTCCCCCACGATCTGCTTGGCCGAGTACTGCAGCCGGCCGGTGGAGACCCACGGCCGCACCGGCTTGGCGTCCTCGAACTGCCAGGCGATGTCCGGGAAGCGGCTCAGGAACTGCCGGAACTCCTCCTCCGGCGGCACGTCGGTCCTGGGGTGGACCCGGGGGTCGAGGGTCAACCCGACGCTGACCAAGGGGTTGAGCGAGTCCGGGTGGTTGTCGAACGGGATCACCCACATCCAGCCGCCGTCGAAGACGTGGTGCAACGTGCCGTGATGCCACGGGTTCGGCTGGTCGTGACCGCGCGCGGCGGCCGGCGACCCGTCGTACGGGCGGACCCCGATGAGATGCGTGAAGATGCTGCGCGAGTGCACCCGGGCCCGGGTGGGGACCTCCCGCAGCTCGAACTTGTCGGCCAGCGGCGACCGGAACCCGCCGGCGTCGACCACGTAGCTGGCCCGGAACTCCTCGCCGCGGTCCGAGCGCAGCACCGCGCCCTCGTCCGGGTCGATGTCCACGTCGACGACCCGGGTGTTGAGCCGGGTGTGCGCGCCGTACTTCACCGCGACCTGGAACAGGTACGTGTCCACGTCCTGCCGGAACAGGTGCGACTCGGTCCGCAGCATCGACGGGACGACCAGCTGGTTGATCTGCTTGGGGTCCTGCGGGGCGCCCTCGCGGTGGTAGACGAAGCCGAAGTTCTGCTTGCGGCCGCAGTTGCGGGAGACGTGCTTCTGCACGCCACGGAAGCTGGACAGCGGCTTGATCTCCGGCACGCCGTAGCGGTCCGCGATGATCCGGGTCATCCCGGACGTGAAGGGGATGGTGGACTCCCCGATCGCGAACCGTGGGTGGGCGCCGGCGTCCAACAGCAGCACCTTGACGCCGTTGCGGGCCAGCACCGCACCGAGCATGCCGCCAGCGATACCACTGCCGAGGATCGCCACATCGTACCGGTCGTCACGTCCCGATCCGGAGCTGTCGAGCGGCAATCTTCTCACCTCCTTCTCGTCGGAAAACGGTGTGCGGGGGCCCGACGGCCGGCGGGCCTCATCCCGCCACCGCCATGTCCAGCACGATCTCTTCGGGCAGGTCCGCCCGGGTCTTGACGCCGAGCTTGCGGAACGTCCGGGTCAGGTGCTGCTCCACCGTGCTGACCGTGATGCACAGCCGGCGGGAGATCTCACGGTTGGTGTGGCCGCGCGCGGCCAGCGCCGCCACCCGGCGTTCCGCCCCGGACAGCAGCGACAGCGCGGCCACCCGGCTCACCTGCTCGGCCGGGTCGGCCGGGTCGGGTCGGACCGGGCCGGCCTCCAGCGGCAGCCGGCGCAGGATCGGCCGGGCGCCGCAGGACCGGGCCAACCGGGCCGCCGTCTCGACCAGGGGCCGGGCCCGCGCGGGTCGGCCGGCCTGGTAGTGCAGGCAACCGAGGTCGCCCAGCGCCTGGGCGAGCTGGGCCTGGTCGCCGCAGCCGCGGAGCACCTCGACCGCCTCGGTGAGCAGGTCGGCGCGCTCCCCCGGCGGGCTGACCGCGGCCAGCACCCGCAGCGACATGCCCCGGGTCCGGGAGGCCCGCGGACCGACCAGGGCCAGCTGCTCGCGCGCGAGGGTCCGGGCCCGCGCGACGTCACCGGCGAGCAGGTACGCCTGGGCCGCCTCGGCCCGCCACGGCACCAGCGCCGGCCGGTCGAAGCCCCAGGAGGTCATCAGCTGGCCGCACGTGGTGAGGTCGTTGAGGGCGGCGTGCGGGCGGCCGTTCTCCAGCTGGAAGCGGCCCCGCGCGTGCAGGTAGTAGAGGCCGAACCGGCTCTTGAACATGCCCTCCGGCACCGGCATCTCCAGGTAGGTCGACGCCGCGTCGTGGTCGCCGGTGTCGGTGGCGGCCTGCACCAGGTTGGCCAGCGGGCCGCCGATGCAGACGCCCCAGCTCTCCAGCGGCACCTGCTTGAGCGCCGCCTCGGCAAGCTGCCGGGCCAGCAGCGGGTTGCCCTGGCGCAGCGCGATGCTGGCGCGCAGCGAGGCGAACTCGGCCTCCCAGAGCGGCACCTGCCAGGCCCGCGCCTCGGCCAGCCAGTGGTCGCACCAGCTCGCCGCGGCGGGCAGCCGGTCGGCGAACTGGAGGGTGGCCACGGCGCACATCAGCGCTTCCTGGGTCTTCTTGGTCAACCGCATGGCCCGCATGCACGCCTCGGCGTCGGCCACCGCCTCGTCCTCGTCGCCGCCGGTGAGCAGCGACGAGAGCGCCGCCGCGCTGCGTACCCGGGGGTCCCGGGTGGGTCGGGCGGGGTTGCGCTCCGGGCGCAGCCGCCCGGTCACCAGCGCCGGGTACGAGGCGGCGAGGATCTCCCGGGTCGCGCGCAGCTCCGCCGAACCGGCCGGGTCGTTCTCCTCGCCCCGGGCGACGATGCGCTCGACCGCCTCCGCCGCCTCCTCGAAGCGGCCGTGCCAGAGCAGATACTTCGCGAGCATCAGGGCGTGCCGGTCACCGAGCCGGCCCTCCCGCAGCGCCTCGGCCAGCTCGCCCAGATGCCGGGCGCTCATCGACGGGTTCAGCAGCCAGGCCGCGCTGGTCAGCAGGGCCTTCAGCGGGACGCGCAGGCTCTCGTCGGCGCAGATCCGCAGCGCCACCTCGGCGCAGGCGTACGCGTCGGCGGCCCGGTTCTCGACCAGGTGCCGCTCGGCCGCGGCACGCAGCACCGGCAGCGCCCAGTCGGGCAGCCCCCGGTCGGCGGCGACCAGGTGGCGGGCCACCCGGGTCGGCGGCGCACCGTCGGAGTAGAGCAGTTCGGCGGCGCGCCGGTGCAGTCGTGCCCGCTCGCTCGCCGGCACGCTGGCGCGCAGCGCGGTGATGGCGGCCGGATGCCGGAGGGCGTCCCCGTCGAGCAGGCCGGCGGCGCCGAGCGCGTCCAGCCCGCGCAGGACCGTGGCGGGTTCCTCGTCCTCGAGCAGGCGCACCGCCAGCGCGGCGCTGTCGGTTCCCTCGTCGAGCACCGCGAGCGCCTGCGCCACCCGCATCAGCACCGGCCGACCGCGCAGCACGCAGCTGAGCACGGCGTCGCCGTACGCCTCGCCGGCTCGGACCCGGGTCCCGGCGGCCGGCGGCCGCTCCCCGTTGCGCTGGTCCTCGACGAGCGCCCGGACCAGCAGCGGATTGCCCGCACTGACCTGGTGGATCTCGCCGGCCAGCGCGGCGGCGGTGTCGGGGTCCAGGTGACGGTGCAGCACGGTGGCCACCCCTGCCGGCGAGAGCCGCGGCAGCGGGATCCGGCGGTAGCTGGGCAGCCGGAGCAGCTCGGCGCGCAGCCGCGGGTTGGTCGGCCGGGACAGCACGCACTCGGCGACGACCACCGCCACCCGGGCGTTGCGCAGCCGGCCGAGCAGCTGGATCAGCCAGTGCTGGGAGACCGCGTCGGCGAACTGCACGTCGTCGACGCAGACGAGCACCGGCACCCGCTCGGCGACCTGGAGCACCTCGGTGCAGAGCTGGTGCAGGGCGGCGGCGGTTCCCGCGTCGAGGGTGCGCGGCTCGGCCTCCGGGACCGGCCCGGCCGCGCCGAGCCCGTCGAGCAGCGCGCCGATCCGGCCGGGGGCCGCCCAGGGCAGCTCGGCGTAACGGAGCAGTTGGCCGAGGACACCCCCGGGCGACTCCCGTTCGGCCCAGCAGCCCACCGCGGTGAGCACCGCGAAGCCGTCCGCCTCGGCCCGGCCGCGTACGGCGTCGAGCAGTTCCGACTTGCCGCAGCCGATGCCGCCGTTGATCAGGACGGCGCCGCCGGTGCCCGCGGCGCAGGCGGTCAGAACCTCCGCCAGCGCGGTCAGCTCAGGTCCACGTTCGACGAGGTGCATCTGTTTCTCCTCCTAAGCCGACGACCGGGCCGCCGGTACCAGGTCCGGCACCTTCGCCGGGACGGTGATCTCCACCGGCCGGCGGTAGATCCAGGCGAGCAGCGGGCCGGTCATCGCCGTGGTGACCAGCGCCATGACGACCATCAGCGAGTAGAGGGAGCCGTCGAGCAGACCGATCCGCAGCCCGACGTCCAAAATGATCAGCTCGGTGAGTCCGCGGGTGTTCAGCATCGTGCCGAGCGCCAGTGACGCGCGGGCGGGCAGGCCCTGCATCCGCGCCGCGAGGTAGGTGCCGCCGAGCTTGCCGGCCACGGCGGCCAGCAGGATGACGCCGAAGTCCAGCAGGCCGTCCAGGCCCACCCCGCCCAGGTCCACCTTGAGCCCGGCGACCACGAAGTAGACGGGGAGCAGAACGGCGGTGAGCTGGCCGGTCTGCCGTTGCACGGCCTCGCTGCGTCGCTCGGCGCCGCCGGTCGGCAGCACCAGGCCGAACAGGAACGCGCCGAAGATGAAGTGCATGCCCATCGCCTCGGTGGCGGCGGCCGAGAGCAGGGCGCCGCTGAGCACGGCGGCCAGCCGGGGGACGCTGATCGGATCGTCCGGATCACCGCCGGTCACCAGTCGCCGCAGCAGCGGCCGGACGACGACGAACATCACCGCGACGTACGGCAGGAGCAGTAGGACCCGCCAGTGCCCGTCCTCGCCGCCGATGGCGGCCTGCACGGCGGCCAGGGCCACCCAGGCCACCACGTCCACCACGGCGGCGGTCGCCAGGGCGAAGGTGCCGACGGCGGTCCGCGACAGCCGCCGGTCGGCGATGATCCGGGCGAGCACCGGGAACGCGGTCACCGACACGGAGAGGCCGACGAAGATCACGAACGCGACGGCGTCGCTGTGGCCGTGGCCGATCAGCAGGTACCACCCGAGGCCGAGGCCCAGGCCGAACGGCAGCAGGGTGGACCCGGCCGCCACCACGGCGGTGTTCCGTCCCATGCCGCGCAGCACACCGCGCTCCAGTTCGAGGCCGACCACGAACATGAACAGGGCCACCCCGACGTCCGCCATGCCGGACAGCAGCGGCCGGACCGCTGCCGGGAACAGGTTCGCGCCGATCCAGCCGCCGAGCAGGGTCGGCCCGAGCAGGATGCCGGCGAGGATCTCGCCGACCACCGGCGGCTGCCCCAACCCGACGGCGACCTCGCCGAACCCGCGGGCGAGCAGCAGGATCAGCGCCAGGTCGACGAACAACATCTGGATGGTGTGGCTGGTCATCGGGCCCCATTCGCTTCCGTGCGGGGCCACGCGGCAGCCGCCGGAGCGGCTGCCGCGTGGGTGGGTCAGGCTCCGACGGCGGCGGTCTCCGCGCGCTCGGCGATGAGGTCATCCACGTTGATGTTGAACAGCGGGTGACGGCCGCTGAGACCCGAGACCAGGGTGACGAAGTCCTGCCGCGGGTCGCGCTCCCGCTTCGGGTCGACGATCGTCTGGGCCTGCTCCCAGTAGAACTCCTTGTACCTGGTGCGGTCGTAGAACTTCCCGACGAAGGTGCGGATCTCGTCGAAGAACGCCCGGTACGCGGTCGCGTACCGCTCGAGCGCGGCGTCCTCGATCTCCGGGTGCTCCAGCACCTTGTCGACGATCTTCGACAGGGCGCTGCCGGCCAGGGTGGCCAGCGCCACGCCGGTGGAGAAGAGCGGGTCGACGAAGGCGGCGGCGTCGCCGACCAGCGCCCACCCCGGGCCGTAGAACCGGTCGCAGGTGTACGACCAGTCGCGGGCCGACCGGAAGCCGGTGGACTGGCGGGCGTTCTGGAGCAGTTCCTTGAGCTGGGTGGACCGGGCGAGCTGCGTCCGGAACAGGTCCTCCAGCGAGTCGTCGGAGGCGGCGGCCGCCGCGGAGGCGGTGACGTAGCCGACGCTCATCGTGCCCTTGTCGATCGGGATACCCCAGAACCAGCCACCCTCGAGCCCCTCGATGAGGATGTTGGTGTACTCGTCGCCGGGGAGCCGGTCGGCGTTGTCGAAGTAGGTCCAGACCGCGACGTTGCGCATGTCCTCGTGCCAGTTGACGTTGCTCAGCTTGCGGCCCAGCACGCGCGCCTGGCCGGAGGCGTCGATCACCAGAGTGGCCCGGGCCTCCTGGACCTCCTCGGAGCCCCGGATCGTGTAGCGGACGCCGACGACCCGGCCGTCCTCCTCGATGGCCTCCTTGACCGTCGCCTCCTCGATCACATGCGTGCCCAGCTCCCGCGACCGGTCGAGGATCATCGAGTCCAGGTCGGCCCGGCGGACGTGGTACGAGTAGCTGTAGGGGCCGCCCTCGATGAACGAGAAGCCCCACGGGATCTTCTGGGCACCCCAGACCAGGGTGCCGCCGTGCTTCTTCTCGAAGCCGCGCTGCTCCATCCGGTCGAGGAGCTTCAGCTCCTCCATCGGCCGCATGAAGCCCGGGATGAGGGACTCCCCGATGTGGTAGCGGGGGAAGCGCTCGCGGTCCAGCACGAGGACCCGCCGGCCGCGCTCGCTCAGCAGCGCTGACAACGTGGCGCCAGCGGGGCCGCCACCGATGACGACGACGTCGAAGTCGTCTGGGATGCCGTAGAGATTGGACGACATTCGCAACTCTCCCTTGATCGGGCCACGAAAGGGCGCGCGACCCGGGCGGACCGATGTCTGACGACCGGCCCCGCGCGGTCCGACGAGCGGGTCCCGGGTGCGCCAGGCCAGTTTGCGCAGGCCGTTCTGCAGACCCTCTGGACGCGGTCTTAAGGGGCTCTGCCGGCCTCGGGTCGCGTCGGCGGACCGACGCGGACGGCCTCTCGGGGCGGCTCGCCCGGCCGGCATTTCCACAAGGTCCGGGCAGCTCAATGACGGTCTCCGCAGCCGGCCGACGGATTCTCCACAATGGATGCCGCCGGTTCGGATGTGGGTGGTGGCCACCGGCGCCGGAATCCCGCCGGCAGGACCGGTGGCACCGACTGCACGATGCATCCTGCAGGCTGCGCCGGGCGCGGGTGAGCCGCCCCGCCCGCGCCCGCCCGCTGGCGTCCGGGCGCACCGCGCGAACCAGGGGATCCGTTGACGTCAGGAAGTCTGCTGCCCGATCGAGCCGGGAGGCGGCCGGCTGTGGGCGGTGCGTCAGGCTCCGCGTGCGGGTCGGCCCGCACGCCGTGGTGGAGTCGGGGCGAGCCGGCGGGTGGACGCCGTGGGACGCACGGAAGCGCGGCAGTGCGCGGGCTCAGGCGGGACGTTCGGCGCCGGCCGGGGCCGGCTCCCGTGCCGCCGGATCTCGGCCGCCGGCGGGCGGACCGAACCGGCCGGTCGCCGCGACAGCGGCTGCGAGCAGGGCCAGCCCCACCCCGACCAGCGCCGCCGCGTGCAGGCCGGACACGTAGGCCAGCCGGGCCGCCGCCCGCAGTTCCGCGCCCGCCGGGCCGGCCTCCTCCGCCCGGCGCAGGGCAACGCCCAGGTGGGCACCGAGGGCCGTGGAATCGGCCCGGTACGCCAGGGTCAGCACCGTGCCGGCGAGCAGCACGCCGACCGCTCCGGCGACCTGGCGTACGGCGGTGGTGAAGCGGACCACGCCGAGCAGTTCGTCCGGCCTCTCCGCGGTGGCCGCCCGCATCGCGCTGGTCAGCATCGCGCCAAGGCCCGCCCCGACGGCGACCAGTCCCACCGTGACCCGGGCGGCGGTGGTGGCGGTGCCCGCCGCGGCGAACAGCGCCAGGCCGGCAGCGACCAGCACGGCACCGGCCACCGCGGGCGCCCGTGGGCCGACCCGGGCGCCGAGCCGCTCGCCGAGGCCCCCGCCCACCAGCAGGGCCCCCACCAGCGGCAGCAGCCGCAGACCGGCGGACAGCCCGCGGGCGGAGCCGACCCCGTCGAGGTACGGCGTCAGCACGAACAGGAACCCGTTCATGAGCAGGTACACCAGCGCCAGCACCAGGACCGGACGGCTCAGCCGGGAACCGCCGTCGCCGGCCGGCCCGCCCCGCGCCGCCCGCGACTCGGGGAAGAGCACCGCCACGAGCAGCGCGGCCACCACCACGATCGGCGGGTCGACCAGGAAGACGGAGCCCCACCAGTACCGTTGCAGCAGCGCGCCGGCCACCAGGGGACCGAGGCAGAGCCCGAGGCTCACCGCGGCGGAGGCCACCGCGAACGCCCGGACCCGCTCCTCGGGCGGGAACAGCACCGGCAGCATCGCCATCGCGGTCGGCATGACGACGGCGGCGCCGACGCCCATGGTCACCCGGGCGACCAGCAGGGCGGTCACGCTGTCGGCCAGCGCCGCACCGACCGCGCCGAGCCCGAGGACCAGCAGGCCCGCCAGGAGTACGCGCCGCCGGCCGAGCCGGTCGGCGAGGGCGCCGAGCGGCACCATCAGCAGGCCGAAGGCGAGCAGGTAGCCGACGAAGACGCCCTGGAGCTGACCGGCCGAGGCCGGAAGCGTGACCATCAGCTCCGGCAGCGCCAGGAAGACGGTCGTGGTGTCGAGCCCGATCAGCAGCAGGCAGGCCACCACCGCGGCCAGGGCCCACCAGCGTCGCGGCCGGGGTGGGGTCGGCGGTGCCACGGCAGCTCCCTTTCTCGACGATGGACGGTCGGCACGGTCGCGGCGACCGGCGGGCGGGCCGGTCACGTCCGGCCCGCCCGGTGGCTCAGCGGGCCCGCGCGGACTGCGCGATCACCTCGGCGCGGGCCGGCGAGCGGCGGGCGGCCACCAGCGAGCGCAGCACCGTCGCGGGCCGCAGCAGCGCCGACGGCGGGCAGAGCAGGTGCTGCATCTCCAGCAGCACCTTGTGCACCTCGGGCGAGACGTGGCTGGCTAGCATCGCCTCGCGGGCGTACCGGTTGATCAGGTCGGTGCCGAACGGCTTGGGCCCGGTGGTCTCCGGGTAGGCGAAGTCGCCCCCCGTCGCCATCCGCCACGGCGTCTCCAGCACCTCCGCCGCGGCCCGGTAGTAGTGCCGGGCCATCTCGGCCGAGGCGGTGCCGAACCTGTCGAGGCTGCGGCCGAGCGCCAGAGCCTCCAGGGTGGCGGCGGTCATGCCCTGCCCGTACAGCGGGTTGAAGCTGCAGACGGTGTCGCCGAGGGCGACGTACCCGGCGGGCAGCCGGTCCAGGCGTTCGAAGAAGCGGCGGCGGGCGGCCGGGAACTGCCGGGTCTCCAGGTCGCTCAGCGGCTCGGCCTTCTTGATCAGGTGGGCGATGGCCGGCGAGGGCAGGCCCTCGGCGAAGTCGAGGAAGCCGGCCGGGTCGGCCGGCGCGTGCTCCTTGTGCCAGCCGCCGATGGTCACCACCCACCGGTCGCCCTCGACGGCGAAGGCCGCCGCCGCCCGCTTGTGGTGCGGCGGCACCGCGGCCATCAGGGCGAGCAGCGTACCGTCGGGCAGGTCCCCGGGCTGCCGGCTGTAGATCCGGCTCGTGTAGCCGACGTCGATCCGGACGACGGCGTTCTCCGGCGCCGGGCACTCGAGCTTCTCCAGCCAGCGGTCGGACCGGCCGCCGCCGCGCCCGGTGGCGTCCACCACGAGATCCGCCGCGAGGGTACGGCCGTCGTCCAGTTCCACCCCCGTGACCCGGCCACTGACGCCGGTGAGGCCGGAGACGGCGCGCTGGTCGTGGACGGTCACGTTGGCCAGCCCCAGGACCCGCTTGCGTACCGTGAACTCCAGGAACGCCCGGGTCTGGCTGATCCCGAGCATGCCGCTGCGGAACCGCACCCGCAGCCCGCCCATCTGATGGAACAGCAGGTCCGCGCCGGGGTCGAAGGGCACCGCCCCGCCGGCGATCAGCTCGTCGGTCAGGCCCGGGTACAGCTCCTCGAGAGCGAGCCGACCACTGATGAGCAGGGCGTGCGCGTGCATGCCGTGCGGCACACCCCGGCGGTCCCGGGCGTGTTCGGTCGGGAAGCTGTCCCGGTCGACGACGGTGACCCGTTCGAACCGGCGGGCGAGGGCGGTGGCCGCGGCCATTCCGCCGATGGAGCCACCTACGACGATGGCATGGCTACCGATCATGCTCACGGACTCTCCTCAGGGCTGGCTGTCGGGAAGCGAGACCATCGGGTGGCGCGCAGCTCGGCGGCGCCGCCGGGTGTGCTGAGTCTGCCGCCGCAGGTCTGGAGGTTCTCTGGTCGATGTCTGAACGGGCTCAGGCGGCACTCTCCTCGTACTGGCGGAGGGCCTCCTCCCGGCGCTGGAGGCCGAGCATCCGGCCCAGCGCGGCCATCCGGCTGGCCCGGGTCTCGGCCTCGCTGCACTCGGTGGCGTAGACGCGGACCAGCGGCGGGAACCGGTGCAGGCAGCCGGTCACCTCCTCGAGGAGGTGGTGGTCGGCGAGGACCTGGAGCTGGTTCTGCGCCTCGGCGCGGGTCAGCCCGGCGAGCGCGGCCGCCATCTGGGTGGTGACCGCGGTGCTCGGACAGCAGCCGAGCATGCGGAACATCCGGGCGGCCTCGGGCGGCAGCCCGTGGTAGGAGACGGCCAGCGCGGCCCGCACGTCGGTGCTCGAGTCGCCGCGCACCGCGAGATGGTCGAGCCGGGTGTGTGGCAGCCGGTACCGACGGACCAGGTCGCCGGGGGTGAGGGTGGGCTCGGCGGCCAGCGTCATGGCCGCGATGCGCAGCGCCAGGGGCAGCCGTCCACACAGCTCCGCCAGCTCGGCGACGTCGTTGGCCCGGCCGGTCAGCCGGCCGGCGCCGGTCAGGTTGGCGAGCAGGTCGGTGGCCTCCGCCGTGGAGACCGGCCCCAGCGTGAGCCGGTACGCCCCGTCGCGGGCGGCGAGCCCGCGTTGCCGGCGGCGGCTGGTCACCAGGACGCAGGCGGGCCCGCCCGGAATGAGCGGGCGGATCTGCTCCGGGTCCGCCGCGTCGTCGAGGACCACCAGCATCCGCCGCCCGTGCAGCACGCTGCGGTAGAACGCGCTGGCCGCGTGGAGCTCGTCGGGGATGTCCTGCTGGTCGATGCCGACGCTGACCAGCGCGAAGGTGAGGGCGTCCAGGGGGGACAACGGTGGTGCACCGCCCGCGGCGGAGCCGCGGAGGTCGACGAAGAGCTGCCCGTCCGGAAAGCCGGCGGCGATCTCGTGGGCCAGTTCGAGGACGAAGGCGGTCTTGCCGGCGCCCGGTCCGCCCTCGATCGCGGCGACGGTGGTCGCGCCGCGGTGCTGCCGGTCCCGCTCGACCACCTCGCGCAGCCGGGCCAGCTCGGCCTGGCGACCGGCGAACCCGCGCGGCCGACAGGGCAGCTGGGCCGGCCGGCGCAGGTCGCCGGGGCGTGGCTCGGGCGAGGCGGGAACCTCCGCCGGCAGCTCGGGCGCCGGCTCGTCCAGGTCGGGGTGCCCGGCCAGGATCTGGTTGTGCAGGTCGCGCAGTTCGAGAACCGGCTCGATGCCCAGTTCCTCACGGAGCAGCTGCCGGGTCTGCCGGTAGAGGCTCAACGCGTCGGCCTGCCGGCCGCTGCGGTAGAGGGCGAGCATCAGTAGCCCGCGCAGCTTCTCACGCAGCGGTTCCTTGGCCACCGCTGCGGAGAGCACGGTGACCGCGTCCGCCGCCCGGTGCAGGTCGAGCAGAAGCTCGGCCAGCTCCTCCACCACGGTCAGCCGCTGTTCCTGCAGGCGGGTCCGCTCCACCGCGGCGAACGGCCCGGGTACGCCGAAGTACGCCTCGCCGCGCCACAACCGCAGCGCCGACTGGTAGACCTCGGCCGCCTTCGGGTGGTCGCCCTCCTCCCGCAACCGGCGGGCCTGCCGGTGCCGGGTCGCGAAGAGGGTCGTGTCCAGGTCGTCGGGGTCCATGAACAGCGCGTACCCGCCGCCGGTGGAGACCAGGACGTCCCCGAGTTCCCGCCGGCTACGTCCCGGTTCCAGCACGCGGCGCAGGCCCGCGACGTACGTGTGCACCCCGTTGGCGGCGGTCGGCGGCACCTCGCTGCCCCAGACCGCGTCGATGATCTCCTCAAAGCCGACCACGTCGTTGATTCGACTGGCCAGCAGGCCGAGCACCGCCCGCTGTTTCGGCGGCCCGAGCGTGATCTCGACCCCGTGCCGCCAGGCGCGCATGGGGCCGAGCACGGCCAGACACAGTGAATCCTGAACTTGTCGCACCGAACGCCTCCCCCAGCGTCCGCGCGGGGTCCCGAGGGCCGGATTACCACCGATCCTCGGTCCCGGCGGCAGACCACCACCGTCGTTGCCGCCCACCGCCTCCCCGCGCCCGGCCGGTCGACCCGCGCGGGTGCTCGACCGGGCCACCCGGAGCGTCAATTCCCGGTGGGCTTTCTGAATGGACCGTCCGAGGGCCGGCCGGAGCCGGACCGTTAACCGGGCGACCCAATCACGCCTCGTTGATTCTGGTCCTATTTAGTTGATTCTGGCCCTGTTCAATTGTGCTCCGCGTTCCCTTTCACCGATGCGTCGGCGGGACGGGTCGGCGGTGGCGAACGGCGGAGCACCGAACCAGACTCCGCCCGCATCGGCAGGATCGGAGAAGACTCTGCCAGGGACAGCGCGCCCGTAACCACTCCCAGATTGCTGTGAGCGAGGAAGCGCCTGCGCAGGGTGGTCATCGACCGCGGGCTATTCATGTCGCACTCCCGACAAACGTCTCATGTGGAGTATGCGGCATTCGACCGGAGCCGACATCTGCCGGCAACATTCCTGCCCCCAGCGTTTACCGACAGCTCTTCGAGCACCGGGCAAACGCGGCCAGAAAACTTTCACCGTCAATTTCCCGCGACACATTAGGCGGACGCACGCGGGAGGATGTTGTGGTTGATCCGGAACAGGTTCGCCGGGTCGTGTTCAGTCTTGACATCGACCAGCCGGGCGTAGGTGGCCGGGTCGAACGTGGCCCGCACGGCCTGCTCGGTCGCGTCGTGCACGCCGAGGAAGTTGAACAGGCCCGGGGCCAGCCATGGTCGCAGCCGCTCGTGCAGGCCCTCGTGAGCCGCCCGCAACGCGGCCAGGTCGACAGCGTCGGCCAGCGACATCGAGGAGAGACTGAACCCCGCGTCCCGGCCGCCGACCGCATTCGCCACCGCCGGCGGGCGGGCGTACGCGCCGCCGAGGTGACGCAGCTCGACCGCGTACGGGGCACCCGCGTCGGGACCGGCCGCGGCGAGCAGGGCCGCCACCGTGTCCGGCTCCAGGGCCCGCAGCGCGACGTTCCGGCCGTAGCTCGCCGCCGGGTCGGTGGGCTCGTGGTGGATCGAGCCGACCCGCTCGTACGGCAGCACCCCGAGGGTGTCCATCAATGCGGGCGCGGCGGCACGCAGCGGCGCGACCAGCCGCTCCCCTTCCTCCGGCGCGCCGCACCAGGCGATCCGCAGGTGCATGACGTACCGCCCGCGCAGCGGGGCGGGGGCGGCCTCGATGTCCGGCACCAGGACCATCAGCAGCGAGGAGGTCATCTCGTCCGGCACCGCCCGGGTCCAATCGGCGTACGCACCCAGCGCGTCGGGCACCGCCTCGGCGCCGAAGTAGAGGCCGCCGCCGTAGAGCCGGCTGACCGGGAACAGGTCGACCTCCAGCGCGGTGACCACGCCGAAGTTGCCCTTGCCACCGCGCACCGCCCAGAACAGGTCGGGCTCCTGCGTCGCGGTGAGCCGGCGCAGTCGGCCGTCGGCGGTCACCAGGTCGATCGCCCGCACGTGGTCCGCCGCGAAGCCGAACCGCCGGCCGAGCATGCCGATCCCGCCACCGGTGGTGTAACCGACCGCGCCGACCACCGGGCTGGAGCCGTTGAGCGGCGCCAGGCCGTGCGGAACCGTCACGGCGAGCACGTCGCGCCACCGCACGCCGGCCGCCAGCCGGGCGGTGCGCGCGGTCGGATCGACGCGCACCCCGGTCATCCGCCCGGTGTGGACGAGCACCGCGTCGTCGGCCGGCACCGCCGGACCGTGCCCGGTCGCCTGCACGGCGACCGGCCGCTCCTCGGCGGCGGCGAGACGCACCGCAGCCGCCACGTCGTCGGCGTTCACCGCCTCGACCACCAGAGCGGGCTTGTGTTCGATGACGCGGTTGTACCCGCAGCGGTGCGTGTCGTAGCCGGCGTCACCCGGACGATGAACCGGTCCCGAAATCCCATTCATGGCAGCAACCATAATGGGCGGTCCGGCAACCCGAGACTACTTAACCGCGCGGCGAACATACTCTGTCGGCTTTTTTCCGGCGCCAACAAAGGGGTAGCGTACGTCGATAGGCCGGCATCCGTCCGGTAGATGTCCGGAAGGCGACCCGAGGTTGTCGCCACACCTGGACAACGCTCGGCCCCCATCGCAGAGAGCACCTGTGAGCTGCTGGTTCACCCATCGGCGAGGGAACGATCCGGTGGCCGGCCGCAAGGCTACGGGCGCACCAAGACAGCAATTTGCGCGAAGACTTCTCGCCCCTCTGACGCGATGCTGAAGCGGGTCGACGGGGCCCTCGGCGCACCCCGCGTCCATTCCGCAACGCCTATGCCTGCGCCACCCCGCCCTTTTCGCCACGAGTCGGCGGCCGTGATTGGTGACCTCATGACAACCAATTCGCACCTGGGAACCCGCGACGCGCCGGACCTCGACGACCTTGCCGTCGTCCGCCGGCACCTGCTCGGCGCCCCCGGGCCGGACGCACCGGTGATCCGACGCCAGGTCGGCGCCAGGATCGAGGCGGCGGACGGCTCCGCCTGGCTCGATGCGGCCTCGGCGGGCTTCGGTC
This sequence comes from Micromonospora mangrovicola, assembly GCF_047200535.1. Taxonomy (NCBI): domain Bacteria; kingdom Bacillati; phylum Actinomycetota; class Actinomycetes; order Micromonosporales; family Micromonosporaceae; genus Micromonospora; species Micromonospora mangrovicola. The sequence continues at coordinate 48,434 of NZ_JBJZOG010000014.1, forward strand.
CCGGCCACCCGGCGGTGACCGAGCGGCTCGTCGCGCAGGCCGGTCACACCGCCCTGTCCAGCCGGATCCTGGTGAGCCGGCCACTGGCCGAGGCGGTGACCGCGCTGCACCGGCTCTGCCCCGATCCGCTGACCGTGTCGTACCTGTGCAACAGCGGTGCCGAGGCGCTGGACTCGGCGCTCAAGCTCGCCAAGGGCACGCACCGACGCCGGCGCCACGTCGTGGGCTTCGCCACCGCCGACCACGGCACCCTCCTGCACGGCCTGTCGCTGACCCACGGCTTCCCGCTGCTGCCGGACCAGCCGCTGGGTCCGGTCGCGGTGCCCCGGGACCGCCCCGACGAGTTGGTGGCCCGGGTCGGGGAGGACGTGGCGGCGGTGGTGGTGGCACCGGCCGCCCCGGGACGCCGGCTGGCCGACCTGTCCCCTGACTGGTGGCGCCGACTCCGGGCGGCCTGTGACCGGAGCGGCGCACTGCTGGTGCTCGACGAGCGGCTCACCGGCCCGGCCCGGCTCGGCGTCGACCTCGCCGTCACCCGGCTGCCGGTCACGCCGGACGCTCTGGTGCTCGGCGAGACGCTCGGCGCGGACGCGATTCCGGTGGGCTGCGTGGTGACCAGCCGAGCCACCTACGACCGGGTCTACGCCCGCCGCAACCCGAGCCTGCACGGCTCGACCTTCGGCGCCAACCCGCTCTCCGCCGCGGCCGTCGCCGCCGTGCTGGCCGTCGCCGCCGAGGAGCGGCTGGCCGCGCGCCAGCGGGAGGTGGAGACCCTCGCCCGGGCCCGGCTGGCGCCGCTGGTCGGCACCGGCACGGTGACCGACGTCGGTGCCGACGGCGCCCTGGTCTGGCTGCGGCTCGCCGAGCCCACCGCCGTCCGGACACTGGTCGCCGAGCTGACCCGGGAACGCGTGCTGGTGCGTCCACCGGCGGGCGACGTGGTGGCCGTACTGCCGCCGCTCACCGCCACGCCGGAGGACGTGGCCGAACTTCTCGACCGGGTCGCCGCCGCCGGCGGCCGGCTCGCCACGACCGGGCCCGACACCGCGCGGGAGGTAAGCGCATGACCTCGCTGGACGACCGGCAGCGGATCTTCTCCGCGCTGGGCCGGCACTGGAACCCGACGGCGGCGACCATGCTGGCGGCCGCCGGGCGGGCGGTGGAGCACCGTGCCAGCGGCAGCCAGGTGTACGCCGAGGACGGCACCGCCGCGCTGGACCTCGCCGCCAGTTACGGCGTGTTCCTGGTCGGGCACGGCAACCCGCGGGTGGCTGCGGCGGTGACCGACGCGCTGCGCCAGGCGCCGGCGAACCCGCCGGGTGCGGTGCACCCGGCCACCGCCACGCTGTTCCGCGCCCTCGGCGAGATCCTGCCGGCCGGCGTCGACCGCTACGTGCTGGGCTGCTCGGGCGCCGAGATCTGCGAGACGGCGCTGCGCGCGGTGCTGCTGGCCCGGCCGGACCGGCACCGGATCGTCGTCGCCGACGGCAGCTACCACGGCAAGACCCTGGCCGCGCTGTCGCTGCTGGGCCAGGGCAACCACCGCGCCCCCTTCGAACCGCTCGGCGACCACCTGGTGGTCGTGCCGTACGGCGACGCCGCCGCGGTGCACGCGGCCGTGGCGGACGGCTCGGTGGCGGCGGTGTTCCTGGAGCCGGTGCTGGGCGGCGCGCACCTCACCGTTCCCCCGCCCGGGTACGTCCGCGCCGTGGCGGACAGCTGCGCGGCCACCGACACCCTGTTCGTGGCCGACGAGATCCAGACCGGGTTCGGCCGTACCGGCCGGATGTTCGCCGTCGAGCGCGACGAGGCGCGGCCGGACGTCATGCTGCTGTCCAAGGCACTCACCGGCGGATTCGTGCCGGTCGGCGTCTGCGCGCTCAGCTCCGCAGTGGTGGACGACGCGACCCGGCACCCCCGCTGGCACCCGTCCCTGCTCACCTCGGGCGCCGCGGTCACCGGCGTCGCGGTCGCGGCCGCGGCGGCCACCGTCGCCGAGGTACGCGAGCGGGACCTGCCGGCCCGGGCCGCCGAGTTGGGCCCGCGGCTCACCGAGGGCCTGGCGGAGGCCGTCCGTCGGCACCCCAAACACCTTCGGGCGGCGCCCGGGATCGGCCTGATGGCCGGCCTGCGGACGGCCAATCCCGCCGTGGAGCTGATGGTGTCGATCGGCATGGGGCAGCGCGGCGTACACACCGGGCACTCGCTCAACGAGCAGATCGCCGAGCCGGTGCTGCGGATGTACCCGCCGCTGACCTGCACGGCCGAGGAGATCGACCAGGCGCTCGCCGCGCTCGAGGAGACGCTCACCTGGCTCGACCGGCAACCCCGGGCGATGACCCGCGCGGCGACCGCACTACTGCGCCGGCAGTACCGGCTGCCTCCGCGGCTGCTGCTGCGGATGAACCGATCCCCGATCCGGATGGACTGGCAGGCGGCATGACGACGACCCGATCCGCCACGGCCGCCGAGGAGCCGGAGGCGACCATCGGCGCGAACCCGCTGCGGGTCCGCGTCGCCAGCCGACCGTCGCCGCAGTGGGACGCGGCCGCCGCGTTCGTCCGCACCGGATATGCCGAGAACTACGGCGCCCTGATCGAGCCGGTGCCGGACTGCTTCGTGCTGGCCGCCCGGCACCACCCGGACCGGCCGGAGGAGATCCTGGCCTGCGGCGGGATGACCTTCAACTCCTCCCGGGGCTTCTTTTCCGAACGCTACCTGGACCACCCGTTGGAGGAGGCGCTCCAGCGGGTCGCCGGGACGCCGGTGTCCCGCGACGACGTGGTGGAGGTCGGCTCGTTCGTGGCGGTCGGCGGCAGCGGCGCGGAGCTGATCCGGCTGCTGCCGCTGCTCGCCTGGTGCCAGGGCATGCGCTTCGCGCTGTGCACGGCGACCGGCCCCCTCGCGGCCGCGCTGCCGCAGTTCGGGGTGCCGTTCCTGTCCCTGGGCCGGGCCCGGCCGACCTGGATGACCCCCGGCGAGCGGAGGCGGTGGGGCACCTACTACGACCACGCGCCGACCACCGGCCTGGTGCCGCTGGACCGGATCGGCGACCTCATGCGCGCCTGCACCGGCCGGTACCGGTTCCTCAACCTCGACGTCGCCCTGCGCCGCGCGCTGCCCCGGGAGGCACTGACCGATGCTCGTTGAGGAACGGCTCACCCGCCTCGCCGGCGACGGGCGCGCCCTGGTCGAGGCGCTGGACCACGACGGGCGGCCGGCCGCCGTGCTGTCCTACCGGGACGGCCTCGGTGCCGCCCGGGTGCTGGCCGGCCGGCTCCGGCTGGCGCGGACCCGGCCGGTGGTCGGCGTGCTCACCGGCAACACCGCCGAGTTCGTGGTCGCCGACCTCGCACTGCTGCTCTCCGGCGCGGTGGAGGTGCCGGTGCCGCTGGCGTTCTCCGCCGAGCAGGCGGCCAGCCTGCTGCCCGAGGCCACGATCTGCCTGGTCGACGAGGCGGGCCGGCGACGGCTGGCCGAGTGGGGCCCCGAGCGGGTGCTGCCGGCCGGCTGCCAGGTGGTTCCGGTGCAGCTGGCCGACCTGGTGGCCGAGTCCGGCCCGGCCACGCCACCCTGGCCGGACGCCCCGTGGCGGGACGAGCAGGCGATCTGCAAGGTGGTGCACACCTCCGGCACCACCTCCCACCCCAAGGGCGTGCGCATCCGGGGCGCCGGGCTGGACGCGCTGATCCGCTCACTGGACCGGGTCATGCCGGCCGGTGCCTACACCCGCTACCTGTCGCTGGTCCCGTTCAGCCTGCTGATCGAGCAGGTCGCGGCGATCTACCTGGTGATCTGCCACGGCGGCACGGTGATGCTGCTGCCGCCCGACGAACCGCTCGTGGGCACCTCGTCGTTCGCGGCGGGCGGGGTGCTCCGCTACACCCCGACCGCCCGGCCGACCGCGCTGGTGGCCACGCCGGCCCTGGCCGAGGAGCTGGCCGACCGCGCGGACCGGGCCGCGGCGCGGGGCCGGCCGGTGGTCCGGGAGCTCTTCGGCCGGGACGAGCCGCCGCTGATCTGCTGCGGCGGCGCGCCGGTCGACGTCGGCACGCTGCACCGCCTGGACCGACACGGCCTGACCGTGTACGAGGGCTACGGCCTGAGCGAGAACAGCTCCACGGTCTCCTGGAACCGCCCGGGCAGCCGGCGGATCGGCACGGTCGGGCAGCCGTTGGACCACGTCGAGGTGCGGCTGGCCGACGACGGTGAACTGCTGGTGCGCAGCTCGTCGCTGTTCGCCGGGTACACCGGCATCGACCCGTCCGCGTGCCTGGTCGACCGGGACGGCTGGCTGCACACCGGCGATCTGGCCGAGATCGAGGAGACCGGCCACATCCGCATCGTCGGCCGCAAGAAGAACGTCATCGTCACCTCCGCCGGACGCAACATCGCCCCCGAGTGGGTGGAGGCGCAGTACGCCACGCTGCCGTTCGTCCGGGCCAGCGCCGTGGTCGGCGACGGGATGCAGACGCTGCACGGACTCTTCCTGGTCGCCGCCGGGACCGACGAGGCCACCGCCCGGCGCGAGCTCGCCGCGCTCGGCGCGCAGCGGCTCTCCGCTGTGGAGCGGGTCTCCGCCGCCTGCGTGCTGCCCGCCGGCGACGACCTGTACGGCCGGTACTTCACGGTGACCGGCCGGCCCCGGCGAGACGAGATCAGGGCGGCCATGGCCGACGGGCGGCTGCCCTGCGGTCCGCTGGACCCGCCGGCCGACCGGCCGGCGCCCACCCCCTTCGAGACCACCCTCGGGAGATGACGGCAATGCTGACCACGACCTTCGCCATGAGCCGCTACGGCACCGGCAACGGGCTGCTCTGCACCGCCCCGGCCACCGCCGCGCTCACCGACCTCGACCCACTGGTCACCGTCCGGCTGCTGCGCGAGTCGGGCTTCATCGTGTTCCGCGGCTTCCGCACCGATCTCGAGCTCTTCTCCGCCCTGGTGCACGCGATCTCCGGCCGGATCACCCTCGACCCGGCGCGCGAGTTCCACGGCGGGGACGTCGCGCAGAAGGTGGATGCCGGCGCCGACGCGGTCGGCCTGCACATCGAGAACGGCAACAGCCCGTTCGCCCCCGACCTGACCTGGTTCTTCTGCGAGAAGGCGGCCGCCGAGGGCTCGGAGACCACGGTCTGCGACGGCTACCGGGTCTGGGACGGGTTCGGCGAGCAGGCCCGGGCGCAGTTCGCCGCGCAGGACATCGCGTACAGCCGCCGGGTGGAGGAGGACCGCTGGAAGGCGTTCGTCCGGCACCATCTGGGTGACGCGAAACCCGCCGACGAGATCACCGTGGACGACATGCGGGCGCTGGCCACCGGGCCGGGGAAGACGCTGATCGAGCCGCTGGACGACGGCGCGATCCGCTACGAGTTCCAGGTGCCGGCGGCGCACCCGACCCTGTTCGGTTCCCGCCTCGCGTTCGCCAACAGCATCCTCGGCCCGTCCTACAACTACGAGAAGCCGCGGATCACCTTCGCCGACGGCACCGAGTTCTCCGCCGAGCTGATGCACGAGGTGGAGGAGAAGACGGCGGCCCTCACCGAGGACCTCGCCTGGCAGGATGGGGACGTGGCGCTCATCGACAACACCCGGGTGATGCACGGGCGGCGGCAGATCCTCGACCCGGCCCGCACCATCTACAACGCGCAGAGCTACCTGTCCGACGAGCTCCGCGCGGCGGCATGACGGAGGCCGTCCAGGAGCGGATCATCGTCCGCGCGCCGGCCGCCGTGGTGTACGCGGCGGTCAGCGACGTCCGGCGGATGGGTGAGTGGAGCCCGGAGTGCGTCGGCGCCACGCTCGACGACCCGGGCTCCCCGCTCATCGTGGGCAGCACCTTCCGCGGCCACAACCGGCAGGGCCGGTGGCGCTCCTGGACGACCCGGTGCGCGGTGACCGCGGCCGAGCCGGGTCGCTGCTTCGCCTTCGACGTCCGGCTGGGCGGCACGCTGGTGTCCAGCTGGCGGTTCGACCTGGTCGCCGCGCCGGACGGCGTCGGGACGGAGGTGCTGCAGTCGTGGTGGGACCGGCGCGGGCCGGCCCGACGCCGGGTCTCCGCCCTGGCGTCGGGGGTCCGCGACCGGTCCCGGCACAACCGCGACGGGATGCGGCGGACGCTCGCGGCGCTGAAGGTCAGCGTCGAGCGCGCAGCACCGCCTCACCGTTGAGATGCCGCTGCACGAAGTCGAACGCGCGGTCCCCGATCTTCGGACCGATCTCCCACGAGGCCTTGACGGCGGGCAGGAAGTGCACCCCACCCCAGACCCGGCCCATTCCGCAGTCGTGCATCCAGTCGGTCCAGGTGTCCCAGCTCAGCACGAGGTCTTCGCGCGGCGTGAGGCCCGGCTCGATGATCGAGGAACCGGCCGGCCGATCGAACCGGAACTGCACCTGGTCCGTGCCGAGGAAGCGGCGGGCGGCCTGCGTCTCGGCGGAGCAGAGCAGGGTCGAGACGGACGGGTACTCGGGGTGGTCGGCCACGGGCAGGTAGCTGCGCCACTGCTCGGCGGGCAGGTCCCTGACGGTGCCCTTGCCCGGACCGCCCCAGGCGGTCACCGTCCGGCCCGCGTAGACGTGGCGGATCGCACTGAACGGGCGCACCGCGTCGTAGAGGTTCTTGTTGTACCAGGCCACGATGGCGGCGTCGAAGGTGGCGGTCTCCACCGCCGCGTGCAGGTGCACCCAGGCGTCCAGGTCCAGCCCGGCGCTCTGGATCGCCTGCCCGACGGCGGAGCCGAGGCTGACGAACTTGTTGTCGAAGAATTCGGCCTTCATCTTCTGCTCGTCGGTGAGCCGGGCGGAGACGGCGAGCGCCTCGTCCACCTGCCGCTTGTAGGCCGCCCTGTTGTGGTGGTTGCTGGCGGTCGGCACCGGCACCCGGAACTCGTCCAGGTCGGTGATGGTGAACGGGACGACGTGCGGCAACTGCGGGGTGATGAACTGCTGCACCTTGAAGACGCCGTTGCCCTTGGTGACGATGTCCGGCTGCCAGTGCGACGGGTCGGTCAGCTCGTAGGCGGTGTTGCGGGGCCGGTAGCCGGTGTAGTCGGAGTAGGGCTGGCGGTGGTAGACCTGGCCGCCCTCGTCGCCGAGCTGGTTCATCCCGTCGTGCTCGCGGACGGCCACCAGACCCTTGCCGGCCAGGTTGCCGATACCGACCGGAGTACTCGGGTCGGTGCTGTCGTCGGCCGGGTCCAGGCCGACCGACTGGAGCATCTCCCGCCAGGTCTGGGCGTAATGCGGCATCAGGCTGTTGAACACATGGAACGAGGCGTACAGGATGGCGATGTTCTTGTTGCGGTTGGTCGTCGCCTCGGCGCGCGGCCGGCGGGGCAGCTGGGTGTGGATGCCCACTGCCGTCGGGTGGTAGGGGGCGATCGCGTCGAACCAGGACAGCTCCAGCATGTTCGCGTATCGGATGATCAGCGGCGCGTCGCTGGGCGCGAGAGTCTCGTAGATGGGCGGGGCGGCGAACGGTCCGAGCACCGTCTCGGCGGCGTTGCCCGTGTCGAAGTCGAACGGCGGCACCTCGGTGGCGGCGGCGGTGGACGGTGCGGCCGAGGCGGCGCTGGTCCCGCTGAGGGCCAGGCCGACGCCGGCGCCGGCCGCGCCGAACAACACCGAGCGACGGGAGGTGGCGTGCTGGCGCACCCGGGCCAGCCAGTAGTCCTGCATGAGTCGTCCTTCACGGGGAGGGCGCCGGTGGACCGGCGCGGGCGGGGTCGCGGACCGGGCCGCCGCCGGCCGGCGTGGCACGCCGGGACGGGCCGGACCGGCGGTGCCGGCACGGGTGGAGGCGGCGCCGGGCCGCGCGGTCGGGTGGCGGGTCAGGTCCGACGAGGACGGTCGGACTGGTCCGGAGCAGCCGGACCGAGGTGGGGAGGCGCATCGGCCCCCTTGCGCGATTCCCATCCTGGGAGTGAGGACGATCACTGTCTTCTCCCAGATTGCTGGCCGACGGGCACCCGGAGAACCGTGTCCGAACGACCCGCGGTCCGCTGTCCGACCGGCCAGGGTTACCCGTCGGTCGGCGTCCGGGGCGGGCCGTTCCCGTCCCGGTCGAGTAGGGGCTCGGACCCGCCCGCTAGGGGTTGTCCGCGCTGGTCCGGTGCGTTTGGCTGGGTCCGACGCAGGCACGTGCCGTCCGATCAGGACGGACGGGCGCATCGCCCGCCCCGACGGGGCGGCCGTACCCCGGGAGGGATCGCATGACGGATCGGGTCGAGGCGGTCGTGGAGGCGCTCTACGACGGTTTGAAGCGGATGGACGCGCCGGCGGTGGTCAGCCTCTTCCACCCGGACGCGGAGATCGTCACCCCGAAGTCGCTGCCGTGGTCCACCGGCCACTACAGCGGGCTGGAGGGGGCGATGTCGTACTTCACCGGGGCGCTGGAGATGCTCGACGACAATCGGTTCGACGTCGAGGAGGTCCGCGTCTCCGGCGACGACTGGGCAGCGGCCATCGGCATGTGGTACGGCCACTTCCGCAGCGGCGGCGAGTTCAACGTGCGCTTCGTGCACTTCTGGACGCTGCGGGGCGGCAAGGTGATCAAGGGCGAGGGCATCTCGGACACCGATGGCATCGTCCGGGCCAGCCGCGGCGAGAAGGTGGGCTGATTCCGTGGGTCAATCCGGCCCGGCGGTGCGGACCGTCGCCGGGCCGGGTTGACCCACGGAGTCCGGACCGGTATCCGCCGTCGCCCGGCTCGGCCCGGCGGCGCGGGTCCCGGGCGGGCGTCAACCGCCGCCGCCACCCCGACCCGGCCGCCACATCAACCCTGCCGAGCCGCCCGCCCGGACACCCGGGCCGCAGCTCGCCGCGGCGCCGCGCGCGTTCGCCCGGCAGCGGTCAGGTACGCCAGGACGGGTCGCTGCGCGAGATCGTCCGCAGCCCCTGCCTCGGCGCCGGCCCGACCAGACCCGCCACGTCCTCCAGGCAGCTCCGCCCATGCGTCCTGGCCCAACCGGACCGGGGCCGAGCAAGCTGCGGCGCGGCACTTCGCGTGCGGCGGCACCGGACCGGCCGGCCCACGCACCGCAGTACGTCGCGGTCGGCGCATGCCATCCGGCGGCGCAACCGGCGAGCACCACCGAAGTCCGGATCTGCCGCCGGCTCAAGGATCCGCCACCCGGCTCACCCAGGGCCGCACGAGGCGGGCGCCAGGTGAACCCGTTCGACGCTTCGTGGTCGGGACCGACACGTCCGGCGGGTAATCACGACGCCGGATGTTCGCCCTCTTTCGGACGCGCCGGCCGCAAACTCTTCCGCGGCCGATATCCGCGGCCGCAAGAGAATATCGATTCACCATTGTCGCTTCATGCGGGCTCTTGACGACATCGTCTCGGGCGGTCGGGGGTGGCAATCTCGGGCGGGCGGGGGTGGCAATTCAGCGGATCACCGTGGCCGCGCCGCGCACACCTCTCGGGCCACCCCGGACGGTAGGGGCCCACCTCCGGAGAGTAGGGGTACCTGCGGCGGCGATCCGTCGCTACATTGATCGAGGATCGTCGAATGACTATGGCAGACAGCATTCGGGGGTGTGATGACCATGGTGGGCAAGACAATGGAAACACTGGTGCATCGCGCCATCGCGGAAATTCGCGAGCACTACGACGAGCCGCTTTCTCTCGACGATCTCGCCAGAACGGCCACCATGAGCAAGTTCCACTTCCTGCGCACGTTTCGCGAATTCACGGGTGTCACTCCGATTCGCTTTCTCTCCGCAGTCCGGATAGACGAGGCGAAGCGCCTGCTCTTCGCCACCTCGCTCACCGTGGCCGACATCTCGACGCACGTCGGCTACCTCAGCCTCGGTACCTTCACCCGTCGGTTCACCGAATGCGTCGGACTCACGCCGACGGCCTACCGTCGGCTGGCCAGGGGCACGGCGACGCCCGTGCCGGAGCCGCAGGCCTCGCCCGGGCCAGGGACCCGGCAGATCACCGGCGTCGGCGCGGGCACCCTCGGCGGCACCGTCACGGCCAGCTCGGACACCTCGTCACCGATCTTCGTCGGCCTGTTCGGCAGCCGGATCCCGCAGGGACGCCCCGTGGTCTCCACCGCGCTGGCCGGGCCCGGTCCATGGCTGCTGCCCGAGGTGCCGGCCGGATCCTGGCACCTGCTCGTCGCCGCCACGGCGGCCGGCTGCGGCGACGCGGCGACCCGCCGGACTCTCCTGGTCGGCACCGCCGACGAGATACGGGTCCGGCCCGGGGCCCGCATCTGCCTCGACGTCACCCTGCGTCCCCTCGACTGGACCCGTCCACCCCTGATGGTCGCCCTTCCCGGAGTCGAGGCGCTGCGCGCCGCGGCGTGAGCCGATCGGCATCCTCTGCTCAGTCAAGCAATACGGGAGATGCGCCACGACATCGCTGAGCGCAACCTTTCCTACTGTCCGCCAGGGCATCCAGCTACCCCGTCAGGAACACGCCCGATCCGAAGGAGGCCCTCGTGCGGAAGGTCTACGTCATACTCGTCGGTCTGCTCACCGTCAGCATCGCCGTGCAGTTCTACCTGGCCGCGTCCGGCGCGTTCGAAACCCCGCAGACCGACGATTCGTTCGCCGCGCACCGGACCGTCGGCTTCATGGTCATCCCCGGCCTCGCCCTGCTGGCGACGCTGGCCGGCGCGCTGGCCCGCGTGGGTGGCCGGCTGATCGCGCTGACGATCCTGCCCGTCGGCCTGGTCGTCCTGCAGAGCGTCACCCGGGTGGTGGCCGACGCCTTCAACACCTCCGCCGGCGACAGCACCGGCGTCAGCACGGCCATCTTCGGTCTGCACGCACTCAACGGGCTGGCCATCATGGCCCTGTCCGGCTACCTGATGCGCCGGGCTCGCGCGCTGCTGAGGGGTCCGCAGCCGAGCGAGCCCGCGCGGGCGCCCGAGTCGACCGCTGCCTGACGTCACCGGGCTCCATGGCAACCTCACAACTCATCGCGCTCGACCTGGTGTCCGCAGCGGCCGCCGTGATCGCCTGGCTGGCTGCCGGGGCACTGGCGGCGGCCCGACAGGCCCGGGCCGCGATCGCGATCACCGCCGTCGCCACGCTGGTCACGGCCCTACGGTTCTGGCCGGCGCTCGCGCTGTCCCGCCGCGGCTGGTGGTTCGCGCAGGAGAAACTCACGCTGAGCCTGCCGCTGCTGGCGGTCACCGCCGCCGTCGCGGTGGCGGTGGCCGGCCCGCGGCTGGTGCGCGCCGGCCGACCGGGCGGGCCGGCCCGCGACGCCGCCCGACCGGCAGTGGTCGTGTCGCTGCTGACCGCCGGGTACGCCGCAGCCGCCGGTCTCGTCGTCACCTTTCTCCTCGGCTCCCCGGTCACGCTGGCGGACGCCCTCATCGCGGTCACGCTGCTGGCCGCGGGGACGTTCGTCACCTGGCAGGTCGTCGCGCCGAACCGGTCCACACCCGCACTCGTCGCGGGGATGTCGGTCGTCGCCCTGGGACTGGCCGGCGTCGGGCTGGCCGCGATGCCGGCTGATCCGGCCGACGCCGGCGGCGGCCCGCCCATCCGGTTCCCCGCGACCAGCGGCAGGCCGGTGACGGCGCTGCGGGGTGCCGCCTCCGACATGGCATCCGGTGGCACCGTGCGCCGGTACACACTGACCGCGCAGAAGGCCGTCGTCACGCTCTCCTCCGGCCGGCAGGTCGACGCCTGGACCTTCAACGGCCAGGCACCCGGCCCGGCCCTCACCGCGGTCGAGGGCGACCTGATCGAGGTGACGCTGCGCAACCGCGACGTGGAGCGCGGGGTGACCCTCCACTGGCACGGCTACGACGTCCCGCCCGGCGAGGACGGCGCCGCCGGGCTGACGCAGGATGCCGTGCTGCCCGGCCGGGAGTTCGTGTACCGGTTCGCCGCCCGGCAGGCCGGCACGTACTGGTACCACACCCACCAGGTGTCCTATGTCGGCGTCCGCAAGGGTCTCTACGGCACGCTCGTGGTGACTCCCCGAGCCGGCCCGCCCGCCGGGTTGGATCTGTCGATGCCGGTGCACACCTTCGGTGACGTGACGGTGCTGGGCCGGCACGACCAGCCGCTCGAACAACGGACCCGGCCGGGCACGCCGACCCGGTTACGCCTGATCAACACCGACAACACCCCGCACCGGTTCACCCTGTCCGGGACGGGGTTCCGGCTCGCGGCGGTGGACGGCCGGGACCTCAACCAGCCCGGCCAACTCGACCGCACGGCGCTGGTTCTCGCGGCCGGCGGGCGGTACGACCTCGTCTTCACCATGCCCACCGCGCCGGTGCTGCTGCTCGTCGACGACGACCCCACGGGCGGTGTCCGGCTCCGGCCGGACACCGGTGCCGGGTCCGATGCGGCCGCCGGGGACACCAGCCGCTGGAAGACGCTCGACCTGCTCTCCTACGGCACCCCGGCCGCCGCCCCCTTCGACCGGACCAGCCACTTCGACCGGCGGTTCACGATGGTGTTGAACCGAAACCTCGCCCTGGTCGGATCGACGCCGACGTTCGCGCAGACGGTGAACGGCCGCGCGTACCCCTCGATCCCCACGCAGGTGGTCCGGGAGAACGACCTGGTGTTGATGACGATCGTCAACCGCGGGCAGGACATCCACCCCTGGCACCTGCACGGCCACGCGGTGCGCATCCTGTCCCGCGACGGTCGGGCGCCGACCGGGAGTCCGCTGCTCCTCGACTCGTTCGACGTGCTGCCGGGCGAGGTGTGGGAGGTCGGCTTCCGGGCCACCAACCCCGGACTGTGGATGAACCACTGCCACAATCTCAGCCACTTCGAGCAGGGCATGGGTCTGCACCTCGCCTACGCGGGCATCACCGACCCGGTCCACGGCTCACACAACGCCCACGGGTGAGGACGGACGCCCGCACCGGAGCGGGGACCAGCGCCCGACGGGGCCGCAGGCTGCCGCCCGTGCACAGGCGGCGGCACGAGTGCTGCCGCCTGTGGGTCCCACGGCGGGACCGGCCGATCAGCCGGCGTGCCGCCGCCCGCCCGACGTCGGGCCCGCGTCGATGGCCACGGCGGCGACCACCACGGCCGTCGCGAAGATCAGGGCCGTGACGACGAACGCCCTGGTGTATCCGTGCGTCGTGGCCTCCAGGATCCGCTCGGGAAGGGCGGCGCCGCCGACGGGTCGCCCGGACCCGCGGCCGCCGGCCAGCCCCAGCCGGTCGTTCGTGATCGACTGGGCCAGCGCGGCCAGCGTCGCCACCCCCAGCGCCCCGCCGATCTGCTGGCCGGTGTTCAGCACCGCCGACGCGATCCCCGAATCGCATACGTCGACGCCGCGTACCGCGCCGAGCGTCAACGGCACGAAGGTGGCGCCGAGGCCCAGCGAGAGGACGAACATGGCCGGCATGAGCGTGCCGAGGTACGACGAGTGCGGCGTCAGCGTGCTCAACCAGATCGCCCCGGCCGCGGCTACCAGCAGCCCCGGCGCGGCCAGGAGTCGCGGCGGCACCCTCGTCATCAGTCGCCCGGCGACCGTGGCCATGACGCCGATCCCGACATTGATCGGCAGGAAGGCCAGGCCGGTCCTGACCGCGCTGTAGTGCAGGACCTGCTGGGTGTAGAGCGTCAGGAAGTAGAACGTGCCGAACATGCCGGCCCCGACGAGGCAGGTGGTCCCGTACGAGCCGGCCCGGTTGCGGTCGCGCAGCAGGTGCAGCGGCAGCATCGGATGCCGGCTCCGCAGCTGGGTGAACAGGAAGATCACGAGCAGCCAGGCAGCCACCCCGAAACAGGTGATGGTGAGTCCGTCCGCCCAGCCCTCCCGGCCGCCGCGCGTGATCGCGTAGGCGAGCGTGAGCAGACCCCCGGTGCCGAGAGCGGCACCCAGATGGTCGAGCCTGCCGTTCGAGCGCCCCGGCTCGCGGAGCACGGCGGTGCCAGCGAGAACGGCTGTCCCGACGGGCACGTTGATCAGGAAGACCCAGCGCCAGTCGAGGTATTCGGTGAGCGCTCCGCCGAGCAGCAGACCGACGGTAGAGCCGACGCCGGCCATGGCCGCGTACAGGCCCATGGCACGATTGCGGGCCTTGCCCTCGGCGAAGGTGGTGGCGATCAGCGCGAGCGAGGTCGGCGCGGCGACGGCGGCCCCGACGCCCTGCAGCACCCGGGCCAGGATCAGCAGGCCCAGGTTCGGTGCGACGCCCCCGAGCAGGGAGGCGAGCACGAACACGACGATGCCGAACCGGAAGACGCGGCGACGACCGAACAGGTCGCCGACGCGACCGCCGAGCAGCATCAGCCCGCCGAACGCGAGCGCGTACGCGCTGACGATCCAGGACAGGTTGTCGACGGAGACGTCCAGCGCCCGCTGGATGGTGGGCAGGGCGATGTTGACGATGGTGGCGTCGAGCACGACCATCAGTTCGGCCCCGGTGAGCACGATGAGTGCGAGCAGGGGATGGCGGGTGCCGGGCGCGGATGTGCCTGCCTCGGGCGCCGGGCCGGTCCGGGTGTCGGACGACATGGAACCTCCAGTCGACAGAAGGCCGATGCCGGTCTCGGATCTTCTGACCCGACGCATCGCCGGTGAAGGAGAGTGACGCCCTCTCATCAGCCCTTCAGCCACCTTCGGAGCCATCCTCGCCGGGTCAGTTGGCGGGCGAGATGGCGCTCGATGCTGGTCAATGGCAGATCAGGACGCCACTTCTCGGGGTGGCCCGGCGGCGGGCCGCCGGGATTCTCTGACGGGATGGTGACTGTCGACTCGCCCAGAGCGATCAGACCCTCCCAGGCGAAACGCAGCACACGGATGACGACGAGACGCACCGGCACAGGGTCGCCCGGCCCGCTAAAGGCGAGGTAAGACCTTCGTTTCGCCGCCGGCGCCTCGGCCGGGGGCGGGCTGGCCGCCATGTTTCCGCCCACCGTTCCGAACCCGGGTCAGGCCGAGTCCCGGGCCTCGAGTTGGAAGTCCGCGTCATCGGCGAGTACCGCCTGGTGGGCCAGCCGAAGCTCCAGGCCCGGTTCGATGCCGAGTTCCTCGATGAGCTGCTCCCGGATGCGGCGGTAGAAGACGAGGGCCGCCCCGCTGCGCCCGCCGCGGTGCAGGGCCACCATGAGCCGGGCGCAGTACGCCTCGTTGAGCGGGTCCTCCGCCAGCAGCCGGCGCAGCTCGCCGACCAGCTCGGCATGGCGACCGAGCAGCAGGTCGAGGTCGATGCGTCGGGTGAGTGCGGTCATCCACGCCTCGTCGTACTGCAAGGCGGCGCCGGCGAGCGCGGGGCTCTCCCGGAGATCCTCCAGAGTCGGCCCTCGCCGCAGCGCCAGCGCCTCCCGGTACTGGCGGGAAGCCAGTTCGTAGCGGCCGGCCCCCGCGGACTCGGCGGCCAGGACACGCAACCGGTCGAAGCACACCATGTCCAGGATGCCGTCGTTGACCTGGAGCTGGTAGCCGGGAGCGCGGGTGCGCAGGGTGCACCAGCGGCCGTCCAACCCGTGCCGCACGAAGAACTTACGCAACTGCGAGACGTACACCCGCAACGCGGCCAGCGCCGTTGCCGGCGGCCGGTCACCCCACAGTTCACGGATCAGCACCTCGGTGGATGCGATGGCGTTGGGCCGGACCAGCAGGGTCGCCAGCAACTGACGCAGCTTGCGCTGCGGAAGTGGAACCTCCACCGAGTCCACCGAGATCTCCAGTGGACCGAGCAGCCGCAGGGCCACCCGGCGCGGGCGGATCGGCTCCGGCGCCGTGATCGGGCGCACCAGCGCGGGGGCGGTCATGGTTGAACCTCCAGTCGGGGGTGGACGCTGCGGAAGAACGCGAGTGGTCGCTCCTCGCGGAGCAGTCCGAGGTCGACGACCTCGCCCAGCACGATCTGGTGGTCCCCGCCCGGATACAGGTCGCGCACCCGGCAGTCGAGGTAGGCCAGAGAGCCACCGATGACGGGCGAGCCGGTCGGACCCGGACGGTGCGCCACGGTGCCGAAGCCGGCCGTCTCCCGGGCGGCGAAGGCGCGACAGAGGTCGGCCTGGTCGGCGGCGAGGACGTTGACGGCGAAGGCCCCCCGAGCGCGGACGGCAGCCAGCGCCCGGGAATTCGCGTGGACACAGAACAGCACCAGCGGAGGGGCGAGCGAAACCGACGTGAATGAATTGACGGTGAGTCCGACCGGTTCGGCGTCGGGGCCCTGGCAGGTAATTACGACGACTCCGGTTAGAAACCGGCCGCACACCTCCCGAAGCACCCATCCGTCCACGGGTGCCGGACGCGGTTCCGGAGAGCCTGAGACGATCATACTGCTCACATTGGACCCCTTCCGAATGAACGCCTCCGCCCATCCTCGCGGAACAGCACTGAAACCCGAATAGGGCCGGTACGAGTGCGGCGATCCTAACGACGGGGCAATGAGTCCGCCTACGGTCCAAGGGATGACACAGGGGATACTTTCGTCCGGCCCAACTGGCGGCCGGTGTCTGGCGGGCGCGGCGCAACCGCTGGTCATACCGGTGGGTCGGTCCGGCGCCGGCGAGGTGCGGCGGCATCGAGAAAGGCAATTTTGGAGAGCTTCCGCCGATCGCCGGACACGCCTTCCGCCGTGCCCGCCAACGGAGCCGGACCCCTGTCGACCTGGCTGAAACTGTCCTGCGGCGTAGGCTTTTTCCGGCCCTCACCTGCGCTTTACCGGCCCGGGCGAATCTATTTTGGGTCGCCCGATCGGCGTACTCGCAAAAGAGAGGAAACAGAATGCGCAGCACCCTCATCGTGGCCCGCCTGAAGCCCGGCGCCGCAGCCGATGTGGCGCGCATCTTCACGGAATCCGACGCCGGCGAACTGCCGCACCTGATCGGGGTCCGGGA
Source organism: Micromonospora mangrovicola (assembly GCF_047200535.1). Taxonomy (NCBI): domain Bacteria; kingdom Bacillati; phylum Actinomycetota; class Actinomycetes; order Micromonosporales; family Micromonosporaceae; genus Micromonospora; species Micromonospora mangrovicola. Next base: position 65,232 of record NZ_JBJZOG010000014.1, read on the forward strand.
ACGCCGGCTGTATCGCTTCCACGACCTCTACATGCATCACATCCTGTCCGAGACCGACGTCCGGCGTCCCCTTGCCGACGTCCGGAGCCACCCGCTGTTCCAGGAGGTCAACACGCGGTTGAGCGCGCACATCGGCGCCTACGACCCGCAGACCTGGCACGGCCCGGAGGACGCCATGGCCCACGAGTTCTACACCTGGCGGGCGGACGACTGAGCGTTCGCCCCGTCCCGGGCCCGGCCACCGGTCGCGGCGGGGACGCGGACCCTGGAAGGAGGCTGGCGTGCCCAGCGACCGAATGACCAAGATCGCGGCAACGGACGTCGCGCCGAACCGGCGCCGGGGTGGCGACCTACGTACGCTGCTCAGTCCGGCCACGGCGGGCTCCACCTCGGGCTTCATGGGGGTGCTCACCCTGGAGCCGGGCGAGGTGGTCACCGAGCACTACCACCCCTACTCCGAGGAGTTCCTGTACCTCGTCACGGGGAAGATCACGGCACGGATCGACGGGGAACCCGTGCCGATGAGCGCCGGCGAGGCACTGCACCTGCGCGTCAACGTCCGCCACCGGCTGGAGAACGACGCCGCCACCCGGGCCTTCCTGGTCTTCCAGCTCGGCCCGCTGGCTCCCCGTCCCGAGTTGGGGCACGTGGACACCGAACCGCTGCCGGAACAGGAGTCCGCATGAACCCGCGACGAGCCGTGGTCACCGGGATCGGGGTGGTCTCTCCCGGCGGCATCGGCGCCAAGGCCTTCTGGCAGCTGCTCACCGAGGGACGCACCGCGACCCGCGCCATCACCCACTTCGACGCCTCGGGCTACCGGTCCCGGATCGCCGCCGAGTGCGACTTCGACCCCGCGGCCGCCGGCCTGGGGCCGGACGAGATCGACCGGATGGACCGCTGCTCGCAGTTCGCGGTCGTCGGGGCGCGCGAGGCCCTCGCCGACAGCGGCGTCGAACTCGACGATCTGCCGTCACACCGCGTCGGCGTCTCGATCGGCAGCGCGGTCGGCTCCACCGTCACGCTGGAACAGCAGTACATCCGGGTCAGCGGCGGCGGCAGCCGGTGGGTGGTGGCGGCGGACGCCCCGTTCCCCCACCTGTACCGGGCGCTGGTGCCCAGCGCGCTCGCCGCGGAGGTGGCGTGGGCGTCCGGCGCGCAGGGCCCCGTCCGGATGGTGTCGACCGGATGCACCTCCGGTCTCGACGCCGTCGCCCAGGGCGCCCAGTTCATCGAGGACGGCGCGGCCGACCTGGTGGTGGCCGGCGCCACCGACGCGCCCATCTCCCCCATCACCGTGGCCTGCTTCGACGCCATCAAGGCCACCTCGCCGAACAACGACGAACCCGCCCACGCCTCCCGCCCCTTCGACCGGAACCGCGACGGATTCGTGCTCGGTGAGGGTGCCGCCGTGCTGATCCTCGAGGAGGCCGGGGCCGCCCGGCGGCGCGGCGCCCGCGTCTACTGCGAGATCGCCGGGTACGCGCAGCGCAGCAACGCCTTTCACATGACCGGCCTGCGTCCTGACGGGGTAGAGATGGCCGAGGCCATCCGGGTCGCGCTCGACCGCGCGAAGCGGCCGGCGGAGGCTGTCGACTACGTCAACGCGCACGGTTCGGGCACCCGGCAGAACGACCGGCACGAGACCGCCGCGTTCAAGGCTGCCCTCGGCGAGCACGCCTACCGGGTGCCGGTGAGTTCGATCAAGTCGATGGTCGGGCACTCGTTGGGGGCGATCGGCGCGCTGGAGCTGGCGGCGTGCGCGCTGGCCATCGAGACGAACACCGTGCCGCCGACGGCCAACCTGCACCATCCCGACCCGGAGCTGGACCTGGACTACACCCCGCTGACCGCACGGGCGCACCGGACCGACACCGTGCTCAGCGTCGGCAGCGGCTTCGGCGGCTTCCAGACGGCCATGGTGCTGGTCGCGCCCCGCCCGGTGGTGCAGGGTGTCTGACCGGGCAACGGGCAACCGCGCGGTGATCACCGGCATCTCGGCCATCGCTGCCGGCGGCACGGGGGCAGCGGCGTTCTGGCGCGCGCTGCTGGACGGCCGCAGCAACCTCGGTCCGGTCACCCGGTTCACCGCCGACGACTTTCCGGTACGGGTCGTCGGCGAGGTCGCCGGCGAGGAGATCCTGCCGACGGTCGACCCGAGGCTGGCGGTGCAGACGGACCGGTGGAGCCAGCTCGCGCTGCTGCTGTCCGAGGAGGCGCTGCGCGACGCCGCCGTGCGGCCCGAGGCGTTCTCCCCGTACGACCTGGGCGTCATCACCGCCTCGTCGTCGGGCGGGAACGCCTTCGGGCAGCGGGAGATCCAGGCGCTCTGGTCCAAGGGGCCCCGCCACGTCGGCCCGTACCAGTCGATCGCGTGGTTCTACGCCGCCACCACCGGGCAGCTTTCCATCCGGCACGGCATGAAGGGGCCCTGCGGGGTGACCGTCGCCGAGCAGGCCGGTGGCCTGGACGCGTTCGGGCAGGCCCGCCGGTGCCTGCGCCGCGGCGACGCGAAGGTCGTCCTGACCGGCGGTACCGAGGCCCCGCTGAGCCCGTACGCGCTGCTCTGCCAGACGACGTCGCGGCGGTTGAGCACCAGCACCGACCCGGAACGCGCCTACCTGCCGTTCGACGCGGCCGCGCGCGGCCACGTCCCCGGCGAGGGCGGCGCGATCCTCGTCCTCGAAGCCGAGGAGAGCGCCCGCGAGCGCGGTGTCCGGCCGTACGGTGAGGTCGCCGGTCACGCCGCCACGTTCGACCCGGCGCCGGGCGCTGCGGGTGACACGTGGCCCACACCGTTGCGTCGGGCGGTGGAGCTCGCGCTCGTCGACGCCGGCGTCGGACCTGAGGAGATCGACCTGGTCTTCGCCGACGGAGCTGGCACCCCGGAGCTGGACCGGGCGGAGGCCAGCTGCCTCGTCGAGGTGTTCGGCCCGTGCGGCGTGCCGGTCACCGCACCGAAGGCGCAGTACGGGCGGCTGTACGCGGGCGGCGCACCGCTGGACGTCGTTTCGGCGGTGCTGGCGCTGCGCGAGCAGGTCATCCCGCCAACCGCCGCGGGTGTCAACCCCGACCCCGGATACCGGCTCGACGTCGTCGACCGCCCCCGCGAGGCGCCGCTACGCACCGCTCTGGTGCTCGCCCGGGGCTACGGCGGTTTCAATTCCGCCCTCGTCGTGCGCTCGCTCGACGCGTGACCACCCGTACCCCCAGACCACCGAAAGGACCGGCCGTCATGCCCCTGCCGCCGCTCTCCCCCGCGGAGTTCCGCACGATCGTCCAGCGCTGCACCGGAGTTCCGGCCGAGGAGCTGAGACTGGACGACCCGCAGCTCACCCTCGACGAGGTCGGGGTGGACTCCCTGGGCCTGCTCAACATCCTCACCGAGGTGGAGAACCGCTACGACATCCGGCTCGACGCCGAGGGGCTCACCCGGCTGCCGGAGATCCTGGCGCTGATCAACGAGAAGCTGGCCCCGTCGACGCGTACCGACAACAGCGTCGTCATCGACGCGCCGCTCGAGCTGGTGTGGGACCTGACCAACGACGTGGCGAACTGGCCGAACCTGTTCAGCGAGTACGCCGCCGCCGAGATCCTGCACCAAACCGGCGACACCGTGCGGTTCCGGCTCACCATGCACCCGGAGCCGGACGGCACCGTCTGGAGCTGGGTCTCCGAGCGGGTCATGGACCGGGCCGCCGGCAGTGTACGGGCGCACCGGGTCGAAACCGGGCCGTTCGCGTTCATGAACATTCACTGGACCTACCGGCAGACGGACGCCGGCATCGAACTGCGCTGGGTGCAGGAGTTCCACATGAGGCCCGACGCACCGGCCGACGACGAGACGATGGCCGGGCACATCAACCGGAACTCGAAGGTCCAGCTCGCCCTGATCAAGGATCGGGTCGAGGCGGCCGCCCGGGCCGGCGCGGCGGTGACCCGATGAGCCAGCCGGACTTCGCGCTCAAGGGCCGCCACGTCCTGGTCACCGGGGGTTCCCGCGGCATCGGCCGGGCGACCGTGCTGGCGCTGGCCGGGCAGGGCGCCTCGGTGACGGCCTGCTACGTCAACGAGAGCGAGCAGGTCGAGTCGCTCCGGCGCGAGCTGGACGAGCGGGGTGCGCAGGGCAGCCTGGTGCGCTGCGACGTCGCCGACCAGGCGCAGGCCGTACGGCTGTGCGAGGCGGCACGTGACGCCTACGGTCCGCTCGACGCGGTGGTGAACAACGCCGGGGTGATCAGCCACCTCCCGCTGGCCGACCTTCCGCCCGAGGAGTGGCGGCGGGTCCTCGACACCAACCTGACCGGCATGTACCACGTGAGCCGCGCCGCGCTGCCGCACGTCGCCGAGGCCGCCTCGGTGGTCAACATCAGCTCGGCGGTCGCCGACCACGGTATGCCCGGCGCCGCCCACTACGTCGCCGCCAAGGCCGGGGTGATGGGGCTGACCCGGGCACTGGCCAAGGAGCTCGGGCCGCGCGGCATCCGGGTCAACTGCATCGCCTCCGGCCTGGTGGAAACCGACCAGATGAAGGCGGTCACCCCCGAGGGACGCGCCCGCTACGAGCAGATGATCTCGCTGCGCCGGCTGGGCCGCCCCGAGGAGATCGCCGACGCGGTCCTGTTCCTCGTCTCCCCGGCCGCCCGCTACGTCACCGGCGCCACGCTGAACGTCGACGGCGGCATCTGAGCGGGCGGGCCGACAGCCGTGCTGCGCACCGTACTGGAGATGACCGTCCACCCGGGCCGCGCGGAGGAGTTCCGCGCTGCCTGGCTGGAGACGGCGCGGGTGGCCGCGCGGCTGCCCGGCAGCGTCGCCCAGACGCTGCTGCACGATCCGCACCGCCCGGGCACCTACCTGATCATGGCCGACTGGATCGACCGGGCGGCCCTCGAAGCCTTCCAGACCAGCCCGGAGCGGGAGCGGCTCAGCGCCCGGCTGGAGCAGTTCCGCTCCGCAGCGAACAAGCGCGTGCTCGAGACCGTCGAGCACGTACCCGCCCACCCCAACCAGGGAAGGTGATCCGTCATGCCCGTACGCGTCATGGTTTCCGCCCGCATCGACGACAAGAACCGGGAGGCGTTCGAGGCGGCGTACCGCGCGGTCGCCGCCGTCGTCTCCGGCACGCCCGGCCACATCCGCGACGAACTGTTGCGCGACGTCGAGGAGCCGGGCCGCTACATCCTGCTCGCCGAGTGGGAGAGCGAAAAGGCGTTCCGCACCTGGGAGGACGCGCCCAGCCACCGGGAGATGGCCGCGCCGATGTTCCCGTACTGGAGCGGCGGCGGCATCGAACGGCGGATCTTCGACCTGCGCGCCCGGCTCGACACCGTGCCGTCGGGCGCCTGAACGGGCGCCCACCATGACGAACCTCCGCAAGGCCCTGGTGATCGGGGCCGGCATCGGCGGGCTCACCGCGGCGGCCGGGCTGCTGCGGCAGGGCATCGGGACGGAGGTGTTCGAGGCGCGGCCCACCCCCGGGCGGCTGCTGACCGGAGGGGGCTTCATGCTGTGGCACAACGCCTTCCTCTCGCTACGCCGGATCGGGCTGGACGAGGCGGTCGCGACCGACTCCGTGCGGATGCGCTTCCACGAGTTCCGCTCCGACACCGGCCGCCGGTTGGCACGCTGGCATCTCGACGCACCGACCCGCGAGTGCGGCGCGCCGGCCTGCGCTTTGCGCCGGTCGACCCTGCACAGGGTGCTCACCGAGGCGGTGGGCGAGCACCGGATCCGGCTCGGCGCCCGGCTCACCGGCTACAGCCAGGACGCCGACGGGGTCACCGCCCACTTCGCCGACGGGTCCACCGCCCACGGGGACGTGCTGATCGGCGCCGACGGACTGCGCTCCACCGTCCGCGCGGTGATGCGGCGGGGCTCTGAACCCCCGCCGCGGTACGCCGGCTACACCGCCTGGCAGGCCATCGCCCGCCTCCCGGGCGAGTCGGTGGTGCCCACGGGCACCTTCTTCAACCTCTGGGGCAGGGGCGGCCGCCGCTTCCTGTACTGCCGGTTGAACGAGAACGAGGTCTACTGGGACGCCATCACCAGCGATCGGGCGGCGCGGACGATCGACACCGTGCGGCAGCCGCGCGGCGTCGCGCTGGCCCGGGCGTACCGCGACTGGCCGGAGCCGATCGGCCGGATCATCGCCGCCACCGACGAGGAGGCGATCCTGCCGGTGAGCATCCACGACCGGCCGCCCGGCGGCGGCTGGGCCCACGGGCGGGTCGTCCTCATCGGCGATGCCGCTCATCCGATGACACTCAACCTGAGTCAGGGCGCGGGCCAGGCCATCGAGAGCGCGGTGGTGCTCACGGGCATGCTGGGGCAGGCGACGTTGGCGGACCTGGCCGGGGTGCTCCGCGCGTTCGAGGCCGCCCGCCGGGCCCGCACCGCCGACATGGTGACCACCTCCTGGCGGATCGGCACCCTCGGGCTGGTGCACGGCACACCGCTGTGCCGGTTGCGGGACCTGCTGATGTACGCGTTCTTCGACAGCGTCGCCCGCAGTCAGAGCTATTCGCTGATGCTGGACGAGCGGCTCGACCGGGGATCGGTCCTGCCGGTCGCCCGGGCGACCGGATCCGGCCCCGGGAGGTAGCCCGTGGCGCTGACCGCTTCCCTGGCCATCGCCTTCGTCCTGTGCACCGGGATCCTGGCCGGCGCCCTGGTCGCCGTCGACCGGGCCGTGGTGCCGATGCTGCTGCACCTGCCCCGGCAGACCTGGTCCGAGGTGCACCGCCTGCTGGATCCGGGTTTCGACCCGTTGATGCCCACGGTCAACAAGGTGGCCCTGGTCACCGGCCTCGGGCTGACCCTTCTCGCCCCGGGCACCGCCGCCCGGGCGGCCTTCGCCACCGCGTTCGCCGGGGTGGCGGGGGTGGCTCTGGTGTCCGAACTGAGCAACGTCCGGATGAACCGGCGCATCGACGAGTGGGCCGCGGTCGGAGAGATCCCGGACGGTTGGCGGGCGCTGCGGGCCCGCTGGGCCCGCGCCAACCGGTGGCGTACGGCGTCCGCCGTCCTCGCCTTCGCCGGTGCGCTCTGCGGCTGCTGGCTGGCCTGGGCCTGACCGTGCGCCGACCCCATCCCCGATCCCTAAGGAGTGTGAACCCGGTGGACACAGCAGACCCGCGCGGCGGAGTCGACGAGCGCATTCGGCCGGAGCCGGCCGACTTCGCCGGCACGGTCGCCCTGGTGACCGGCGCGAGCAGCGGCATCGGCGCGACCACGGCCCGGCTGCTCGCCGCCCGGGGTGCCCGGGTGGCGGTGAACTTCCACAAGGGGGCGGAGCGGGCGCAGGAGGTCGTCGACGACATCCGGCGGCTCGGCGGCCACGGCGTGCCGCTACAGGCGGACGTGACCGACCCCGAGCAGGTGGACGCCCTGGTCGCCGGCGTCACCTCCGAACTCGGCCCGGTGGACGTGCTGGTGCTCAACGCCGCCGGGCTGGGCGCCCACGACGCGCGCATCGCGCCGGCCACCGAGCTGACCTGGGCGGACCTGGACCGGGTGGTGACGGCACAGCTCAAGGCGCTGTTCCTGACCGCCCGGGCCGTGCTGCCCTCGATGTTCGCGCGGGGTTCCGGCGCGGTGGTGGCCGTGGGTGCGGCGCTCGCCCGCCGGCCCGCGCCCGGCTTCCTGCCGCTGGCCGTGGCGAAGGCCGGGGTGGAGGCCGCGGTGCGGACTCTCGCCCAGGAGGCGGGACCGCGCGGGGTGCGCGTCAACGCGGTCGAACCGAACCTCATCCTCACCGACCTCGCCCGGTACCTCCCCGAGGAGCAGCGGCGGGCCGTCGCCGAGCGGGCCGCGGTACGGCGTAACGGCACCCCGCGGGACGTGGCCGAGGCGATCGCGTTCCTCGCCTCGCCGCGCTCCTCGTACCTCACCGGCAGCTGCCTGGTCACCGACGGCGGCACCACGTTCGCGTGACCCGGCGAACAGAGCAAGACCGATTTTCCCCCCTTTATCGCCCCCTTTACCGCTCCCTGGTTCGCTATCCCTCAGCCGCTCGAGAACCGGGCCGGAATCCGAGCCCAGGAAAGGACGAACGTGTCGGAGAATCAGCCAAAAGTAGTCAGCCGGGACGACGTCGAGCCCGTGCGGTGGTTCGGTGAGGAAGGCCGCTTCCTGCTGCGCAAGGAGGACACCGGCGGTCTCTACAGCTTCTACCAGATCACGACCCAGCCCGGCAGCGGCCCGCCGCTGCACGTTCACGAGAAGGCCGACGAGGCGTTCTTCGTCAACAAGGGACGCTACGAGTTCGAGGTCGGCGGCGTCCGCACGATCGTGCCGGCCGGTTCCGTCATCTACGGCCCGCGCGGGGTTCCGCACCGCTTCCGCAACCTCTCCGACGAGCCCAGCCAGTTGCTGGTCATCGCCACGCCCGGCGGGGTCGAGCACTTCTTCATCGGGCTCGCCGACCTGGTCGCCGAGGGACGGCCGGACTGGGACAAGATGCAGGAGTTGGCCACCCGGAACAACATCCGCGGCTTCCGTCCGACGGACGGCTCCCACCCCACGGTGGGCGGACCGCCGGCCGCGATGCAGGGGGCGCCAGGCTGACACCGCGCGGTGGGGGTCCCTCGACCGCGTCGCCGTACCGGCCCGACCCGACCCGGCCGGGGCACCACGGTGCCCCGGCCCGTCGCCCGGCCACCCCGTCTGCCCGACCCACCGTCTCCCCGCGCCGCGGGCGCCGGGGGCACCACGATGCCTGCCCGGATGCGCCACCACCACCGGGCACCTGACCGACCAGGGAGGAACCATGCCCGTGCAGCCGTCCGGACACCGCCCCCGGCCGCAGGCCGCGGCCCGAAGTCGTCACGACGTACTCATCCTCGGATCGGGTATCGCCGGCTCGACGCTGGGCGCCATCCTGGCCCGGCAGGGCGTCTCGGTGCTGCTGCTCGACGCCGGGGTGCACCCGAGGTTCGCCGTCGGCGAGTCGACCACGCTCTACACCCTGAAGCTGTTCCGCCTGCTCGCCCGCCGTTACGGCGTGCCCGAACTGGAGCCGCTGACGTCGTACGAGGGCTGCCGCGACGAGATCGGGCCGACCAGCGGCACGAAGCGGCACTTCGGCTTCATCCGCCACGAGGCGGGCAAGGAACCGGATCCGGCGGAGTTCCTCCAGTTCAGCCCGCCGTCGAAGGCGTTGCAGACCAGTCACCTGTTCCGCCAGGACACCGACGCGTACCTGTTCCACACCGCCATCCGGTACGGCTGCGACGTTCGGCAGGCGTTCGAGGTGGAAGACATCGAACTGGCCGACGACCACGTCGCCCTGATCGGTCGCGGCGGCGAGCGCCACGAGGGCCGCTACCTGGTGGACGCCAGCGGCTTCCGCTCCCCGCTGGCCCGCAAGCTGGCGCTGCGGCGGCCTCCCGAGGCGCTGAAGCACCATTCGCGCTCGATGTTCACCCACATGATCGGGGTTCGGTCGACCGACGAGTGTCTCCGGGTGGGGCCCGAGGACGCGCCGCCCATCCCCTGGGTGGAGGGGACCATGCACCACCTGTTCGACCGTGGCTGGTTCTGGTCCATCCCGTTCAACAACGCGCCGGACTCGAAGAACCCGCTGGTCAGCGTGGGACTCACGCTGGACGAGCGGCGGTACCCCAAGCCGGACGGGGTCGGCCCGGAGGAGGAGTTCCGGCAGTTCGCCGCCCGCTTCCCCGCGGTGGAGCGGCTGTTCACCGAGGCACGTACCGTCCGGCCCTGGGTGTCCGCCGGCCGGATCCAGTACACGTCGAGCCGGACGGTCGGGCACCGCTGGTGCCTGATGTCGCACGCGGCCGGATTCATCGATCCGCTCTACTCGCGGGGCCTCACCAACACCGGGGAGGTCGTCAACTCCCTCGCCTGGCGGTTGCTGGAGGCGCTCGCCGAGGACGACTTCACGCAGGAGCGGTTCCGCTACGTCGACGAACTCCAGCAGGGGCTGATCCGCTACAACGACGAACTGGTCAACTGCTCGTTCATCTCCTTCGCGGACCACAGCCTGTGGAACGCGGTCTACCGCGTCTGGTGCGCCGCCGAGGTGCCCATCAACCTGCGCTTCGACCGGTTCACCGAGCGCTTCATGGCCTCCGGGGACGACGGTGTGCTGCGGGTGATGGAGCAGGCCGCCCATCCGGGCTCGCCGGTACCCGGCTCCCCCGGCTACCAGGCCCTGTTCGAGGAGATGGTGCGGGTCTGCGAGGCGGTCGACCGTGGCGAACGTACCGCCGGCCACGCGGGACGGGACCTGCTGACCACCCTGCGGGACGCACCGGTCGTGCTGGACCACCTGGGGTTGCGCGACCCGGCCTGCCGGTTCGTCTACCCGAAGCCCGACGACCTGCGGCGGATGGCCCGCTGGCTGCGCCACGACGGGCCGGACGAGCTGCGCTACCTGATCACCGGTGTCGACGACAAGGGCCAGCCGCTGCCGGCGGTGGTCGACGAGGAGCTGGCCGTACCCCAGTGACCGGCCGACGACCCGAGCCGGACGGGCGGTCCCCGAGCTGGAGGGCCGCCCGTCCGGCTCGAACGCGGGTGGTCAGGCGGCCACCCGGGGCGCGGTCCGGAACACCGGGCAGCGCGGGGCGGCCGCCGCGAAGCTCTCCGGGGACGGGGAGTCGACCAGACCGTTACGGACGAAGGCGCCCACTCCCCTCGGGTTCTGGCCGGGGAACTCCCGCAGGATCCTGCCGCGCTGCTCCTCGGGCACCTCGACCAGCTCGACCTCCTGCCGCCGGCGCCCTCGCTCGAGCACCCCGTGCCCGGCGACCCGGGCGTTCTTGACCCAGTCCGAGTTCGGATAGGCCTGGACGATGTACCGGGTGCCGTCGACGACCACCGGGGCCACCGGCGTGGTACGCGGCAGGCCGCTCTTGCGGCCGGTGACGGTCAGCAGCTGCATCGGGCCGACCGGAAGGCCGGCCCGGTGCAGGAGGATCACCAGGCGGTTGCGCGCCTTGTGCCGAACGGAGTTGGCGTGTGCGCTGGCCATGCGGAAGTGTCCTTTCCGGACGGGGTCTGGGTCTACACGTGACGAGCATGCCAGCGCGACGGCGGTCGCGGGAGCTTCGGCTCAGGCACGGTGCACGCGTCGGATGACGGTCCGCACGATCGACCGGGGCATCGCCCGCATGAGCGGCAACCGGATCCGGTACGCCATCCCCGGCACCGCGGCGGGCCGGCCGGCGGCGACGGCCCGGAGCCCGGCGTCCGCGACCTGCTCCGGGGTCAGCCAGTTGATCTTCGGCAGGGTGTCCGGCGCGACGCCGGCGGCGGCGTGGAACTCGGAGCGGGTCAGACCGGTGTGCACGGTCGTCACGTGCACCCCGTACTTGGCGACCTCCATGGCCACGCTCTCGCCGAAGGAGGAGAGGAAGGCTTTGGACGCGGCGTAGGTCGCGGAGCGGGGCTTGGGCAGGACCGCGACGAGCGAGGAGACGTTGACGATCCCGCCGGCGCGCCGGGCGATCATGCCCGGCAGGCAGGCCCGCGACAGTCGCATGGGGACCACCGCATTCAGCATCGCCGTGTGCAGCTCACGTTCCGGCGGCAGATCGGCGAACTCGCCGGACCCGCTCGACCCGGCGTTGTTCACGAGCAGCTCGATCGGACGTTCCGGATCGGCCAGACGCTCCTCGGCCGCGCGGAGCTGGGTCTCGTCGGTGAGGTCGAGCTGCATCACCTCGGCGCGGACCGCGTGCCGCGACGCCAACTCCTCGGCGAGTTGCTTCAGCCGGTCACCCCGCCGGGCGACGAGGACGAGGTGCACGTTCTGCCGGGCGAGCAGTTGGGCGAATCCCTCGCCGATACCGCTCGACGCCCCGGTCACCATGGCCGTGCCGTACGGAAATCGTCGCATGACATTCCCCGAATCTGTCGGGCGATCCAAGCATGACCGATTCAGCTTAGCGGTCGGCTCGAATTCGGACCAGTAAGGAAAAAGCGCGACCAGGCCCGCTTCACTCGGCCTTGACGCGAGATTTATGCGGCGCTGGTGGAATTCCGATGGATGGTAGGCGCCGATCGAGCGCGAACACCCGGCGCCACCGTCGCATTCCGCAGTGCCGCTTCCGGAATGCACCCGCCCCCCTTTCCCGAGCCGTCGAATGGCTGGTGTCGCTGCCATGACCTCCTCCCTCCAGAGACAAGAACCGTCGCCCACCGCCGACCTGGCCGGCCCCGGACCCCGGCTGGAATCCCTCACCGGGCTGCGCTGGATCGCGGCCTTCGGGGTCTTCCTGTCGCACGTCAGCAGGCTGCTGCCGATCCCGCACACGCGCGACGTCTTCGTGCTGGGCTCCTCCGGGGTCACGTTCTTCTTCGTGCTCTCCGGTTTCGTGCTGACCTGGACCCACACGGCCAGCGACCGGGCCGGCGCCTTCTACGGTCGACGATTCGCCCGCATCTGGCCGGTGCTGCTCGTCGGCGTGCTGGTCCCGCTCTTCCTGCAATTGCCGGACATGCCAGAGGGCCAGACCGAGGAACTGGTGCTGATCGCTATTTCCGCAATTCTGCTCTACCAGGCGTGGATTCCGAACTGGATCCTCGGCGGGACGAATCCGGTCACCTGGTCGCTGACGTGCGAGGCGTTCTTCTACGCCCTGTTCCCGTTCCTGGCGAAGTTCACTTTGCGGCGTTCCCTGCGCTGGCTCGGCTGGGCGGCGGTCGCCCTGGTGGTGGTCGCCTGGGGCATCCGGATCTGGCTGTGGGACGCCTACCCGCCCCAGGCGCGACCGTCCTTCAACGGCGTGGAGGGCCTGATCTTCGGCAACTACTCCCCGATCGCCCGGGTCTGGGAGTTCCTCCTCGGCATGGTGGCGGCAGCGGCCGTGCGTCGCGGCTGGCGCTCGTCGGTCTCGGTGTGGGCGGCCACCACGCTGCTGGCCGCCGGGATGTTCGGGCTGTGGCTGCTGCGGGACGAGACCTGGCGCTCGGCAGTCGTCTACGACGCGCTCGCCCAGGTCACCGCGCCGCTGTACGCCCTGGTGGTGGTCGCGGTCGCCACCCGGGATCTGGCCGGCGGCCGGTCCTGGCTGAAGACCGCGCCGATGGTCGCGCTCGGCCAGTGGTCGTACGCCTTCTACCTGCTGCACTTCACCGTGCTCTTCGAGATCGCGTCCCGCGTCTACGCCAAGAGGAGCATCTTCCAGTTCTACCTGCGCCCGGCCGAGGAGAGCTGGTCGAACCTCTGGTGGGCCCTGCTCGCCCTGGTCGTCGCCACCACGGTCAGCGGACTGCTGTACAAGCTGTACGAGCGGCCGGTGGAGCTGTGGCTGCGGGCCCGCATCGGTGGGCGCCGGAGCGTCCCCGCGCATCTGGAGAGCCACCCGCGGTGACCGTCCAGGCGCAGCCAGCAGGTGCACACCCGTCCGAGGAGAGGTTGCCGGGGATGACACTGCACGGATTCAGCACCCAGGCCGACGCCGCTCGGCTCGACTCCCCCGTGGAGTCCGCGTTGGAGGACCCGTTCGACGTCATGTTCGTGGGCTGGTCCTTCGTCCGGAGCAAGCTCGTCACCGTGGCACTCGACCTGGGCGTCTTCGCCACGCTGGGCGAGAAGTCGCTCAGCGCGGAGGAGCTGCGGGAACGACTGGACCTGCATCCCCGGGCGACCCGGGACTTCCTCGACGCGCTGGCCGCGCTCGGGCTGTTGCGACGTACGGGTGACCGTTACCGCAACAGCCCGGCGGCGGCCCGGTACCTGATTCCGGGCGGAGACGCCTTCGTGGGCGGCTTCCTGCGGATGACGATCGATCTGATCGGCGCCGATCAGAAGGCGCTGATCGGGTTGCTCCGCGGCGGAACCGCCGGGGGGCAGGGCGAGGGCGGGGAGGTGCCGTTCACCCGGATCTTCCATGACCGGGCGCGACTGCGGCTCTTCCTGTCGGCGATGGACGGCTTCAGCGGGGCGGTGGCGACCGAGTTGGTGCGCGTGTTCGACTGGACCCGGTACGCCACGTTCAGCGACCTGGGCGGGGCCCGCGGCAACCTGGCCGCACACCTCGCCGCGGCGCATCCCCACCTCACCGGAACGGTGCTCGACCGCCCGGCGATGGAGCCGTACTTCGACGAGCTCGTCACCGGGCGCGGAGTCCGGGGCCGGGTCCGCTTCCTGGGCGGCGACTTCTTCACCGACGACCTGCCCGCGGCGGACGTCGTGATAATCGGCAGCGTCCTGCACGACTGGCCGGTGGAACGACGCCGGGAGCTGCTCCGCAGGACCTACGCCGCGGTCAACGACGGGGGCGCGGTCATCGTGTACGACACGATGCTCGACGACGCGCGGGCCGGCACGGACAATCTCGTGCTCAGCATCATCATGATGATGCAGTCCGCACAGGCGACCGGGTTCACGCCGTCCGAGTGCCGGTCCTGGCTGGCCGACGTCGGCTTCACGGTGACGGGGTGCTGCCCGCTGCCCGCCGCGACGACCGCGCTGATCGGCCGCAAGCTCTGACCCGCACCATCCATCGGCGGCCGGTGCCCGGCGGCGACCCGGGCACCGACCGCCTGCGGCGCCCGGCGGGTCGCTCGGGCGGCGGCAGGGCGGAACGGCGGAGGTTCGGCGGGTCCGGCCGGAGTCCGGGCGGTGGCGCGACCGGTGACCCGGGCGGCGACCGGGGGCACTCACCGCCGGCGACCGGGGGCACTCACCGCCGGCGGCCGGGCCGCACGGCGCGGCACCGGCCGGCACCGCGCCCCGGCCGGTCGCCACCGCGCAGCACGACCCGTGAACCGCCCGGCCCGGGGCGCGGGCCGGCCCGGGCGCGGCCGGGCCGGGCGGGGCGGGGCGGGCGGGGCGGGGCGGGCGGTGCCCCGGAGCAGGCACCCGGTGGTGGCGCAGGCCGGCGTCCCCGCCCGCCCGCCACGAACCGTCCTGCCCGACGAGGCTCCCGACGTCAGACCTAGGACGTCGAGGGCCATTATCAGAAAGCACGCAAAATTAGACAGGACAATTTAAAACCACCATTGGCAGCCTAAAGGAACTCGCCAATATGGGATAAACGCCGACGTGGAACAGATCGGCGTCGGTCACTCTATCCTGTGTACGAAGTCTGCGCTGTCTCATGCATCCCCGGGGGAGTACATGTCTGGCTCGACACGCATCAGCATCCTACTGATCGACCCACATCCCATCTCTCTGACCGGACTGCGTACCATTCTTGAGGGCGATCCTGACCTGCATGTGGTCGGGGTGGCCGGGAACGTCGACGCCGCGGCGGCCCGATATCAGGAAATGCCACCTGACATCCTCATCGTCAATACCCACACGGATCCCGCCGACGGGGTCCGGAGCGTGGCCACCCTCTCGCGACACCAGCCACCACCTCATCCGGCCCCCAACGTGCTCGTCCTGACCAGCAACGCCGCCGAGACGGCGAGTCAGGCCCTGGAAGCGGGAGTCAAGGGGGTACTGCCCTGCAGCAGCACCTCGGAAGAGCTCATCGCCGCGGTCCGCATCATCGCAACCGGCCGATCCATGCTCATCCCGATGGCGCGCCAGAGACCCAGCGACTCTCCACTGGGCCTGCTCACCGAGCGCGAGATCAAGGTATTTGAACTCATGACGCGTGGATTCAGCAATGCGGAGATCTCCGCGGAGCTGACACTCAGTCAGAGCACCGTCAAATCCCACATTCAGAGAATAATGGAGAAGCTCGGGCTGCGCAACCGGGTGCACGTCGTCATATTCGCGTACGAGAAAAACCTCGTCTGCACCAGCTCCTGACCGCGATGCGGTAAGAATCAACGGGCACCTGCGGCGCGCATTCGTCGCCGGCGCGCAATGGATCGACACGCGGCAACCACCCTCTGGCGGATCATCTCGAATGTTGCGTGAGAGATCGCCGGAGGGCGGCCGAACCGGTGTGTAAATTCCGATCATCGTCCGATCAGCCGGCGCTCTCTCCGCGCAGTTGACGCACGACCTGCCACAGATCGAAGACGTTCCGATCCTCCATCACCAGGCCGTTCTCCACGCGCCACAACTGCATACCCTCCGAGACGATCGACCGCCCGGTGGCGGGCACCCCGGCGAACTCCCGTACGTGTCTCGCCCGGGTGGTGAACCAGGTGGCCACCCACGGGCCCTCGGCCACCTGGACACCGACCCGCACCGTCAGGTCTGCGAAGGCGGCGTGCCGACGCCGTACGCTCTGCTTGGGCCCCTCCGGCCCGACCCGCACGCCGCCGAGCTCGAACTCGGGCGCGAAAATCCGGTCGGCCACATCCACATTGCCTCGGGTCCAGCCCTGGTCGAACCAGTACCGGGCGAGAGCCTTGTTGGCCTCCTGGACCGTTGCCGCCCCATCGCGTACGGGCATCGCAGTCACCTGCTTCCGGCCGCGGCGTTCGCCTTGAGAATCGCGTCGAGGCTCTCGCCGCCGAGCGAACTCAACTCCGGCAGCGGCGAAGTGGCCGCCCATCGCAGGAAGTCCATCATCTGCCGACGGTCCGGGAAGATGAAGCGCTTCTCCGGGTCCTTCCAGCCGAAGTCCGGGGGTACCGCCTCGGATTGCTGAACGAGCCGGAGGATGATGTCGGCTGCGGTGTCGCCGTCAATCTCCTTCGACTCGTAGCGGGCGCACGCCTCCGCCGTCCCGTCGAGCACCGCCTTGAAGGCATCGCTGTCGGGCCACCAGAGCCCGACGTGCGGAACCTTCTCCAAAGTGTCGAAGAGGCTCGCGTCGCGGGTCGCGCGATAGGTGCGCAGCGCCTTGTTGATGCGCAACGTGCCCGGAGTGGTACCACAACCCCAGACCCGGAACACGGCATCCCAGAGGCGATAGTGCGAGAACGCGATGAACGAGCAGTTGACGAGGATGTCGTTGTAATCGAGCAGGCCCTGCTCGAGTTCCTCGACGTACCGGAACCGCTCCTCGTCGAAGTCTTCGTCAGCCAGCGCGTCCAGCAGTCGCGGGGCCAGGGCGGCGATCACCTCCATGGTGTTGGACATGCCGCGCGAGTACAGGGGGTCGAGGAACCCCGCCGCGTGCGACATGAGGCACCAGCGCCGTCCCACGGTCTGCCGGGACGAGTACTGCAACCGCCCGGTGGACACCCACTCCCGAACCTTCCGGGCGCCCTCGAGCTGCCGTGCGACGGCCGGGAACCGGTTCGCCAGGCGGGCGAACTCCTCCTCCGGGCTGATGTCCTCGGGCCTGGGGTACAGCCGCGGGTCGAGGGTGACACCCACGCTGCACACCGGGTTGCGCGACAGCTTGTGGTTGTCGAACGGGATGATCCAGAACCAGCCCCGCTCGAACAGGTGGTGCATGGTGCCGTCGTGCCAGGGCACGGGCGGCTGGTCCTGCGGCGCGGCCGGCACGATCTCGTCGAAGGGCTGGACGCCGACCATGTGGGTGAACAGCGAGCGGGAGTGGTGCAGGAAGCGGCAAGGCTCCTCGCGCAGCTGCAGGTGATCCGCCAGGGGTGACCGGAAGCCGCTCGCATCCACCAGGTAACGGGCCCTGACCTCGTGCCCGTCGACGCCGGTCAGGGTGACCCCGTCGTGGTCGAGGATGATGCCGGACACCCGCCACTGCTGGCGCGACTCGCAACCGTACTTGACCGCGGCACGGAACAGGTACGCGTCGCAGTCCTGCCGGTAGAGGTGGCAGGAGGAACTCAACTCGTCGGGGATGACGAACTGGTTGGACTCCCTGGGGTCGGGCTCCTCCCCCGGTCGGTGCAGCATGAACCCGAAGTGCCGCTTCTGCCCGAAGGTGTTGCTGATCTGCTCGTTGATCGTGGTCGCGTCGCAGAGCGCGTGGAACTCGGGCACGTCGTAGCGCTCGGCGAGCATCTGCAGCCACGAGACGAGCTGCGGGATCATCGACTCTCCGACCGCGAACCTCGGGTGGGTGGCTGCGTCGGCAAGCAGTACCTTGGCACCGGAGCGGGCCAGCACGGCACCGAGAGTGGATCCAGCGATGCCTGACCCGAGGATCACCACGTCGTAGCTCGGCCTCTGTTTTGACACTGTCGGCTTCCCTTCCGCAGTCATCGAGTCTCGGACGGCGCACCGTGGCACCAGGTCCTGTCTCCACTGTGGCGGATGGTGATGAAGCACGGAAAAAGTACGCATAAGCCGCGGCGCAGAGGTCCGCCCAGGCGTCGGCACCACCTGCCCGCCACGCCTCGGCGCCGGGACCGGCCACATCCCGGCGGCCGGTCCCGGACTCGCCCGACGGGCGTCTATCCGGCTACCTGATCGGCCGCGGCACGCTCCGCGGTGAGCGGGGTGGTGACCTCGGGCCGGGTGCCTGCCCGGGGGGTGACAAGCAGCCGACCCAAGGAGCGTGGGAACCACCAGTTCGACCGCCCGAGGAGGGTGACGAGCGCCGGAGTCAGGAAGCCCCGGACCACGGTGGCGTCGATGATGATTCCTGCCGCCAGGGCGGTGGCGAACACCCGGACGTCGGTGACCGGGATGTTGGACAGCGCGGTGAACGCGAGGAACAGAATGAACGCCGCGGAGGTGACAAGCCGCCCGGTGCGGCTGATGCCCATGACGACCGAGGGCACCACCGTGTCCTGCTCGCCGTCGGCGGCCAGTTCGAGATGGGTCTCGCGGATCCGATGGAGGATGAACACCTCGTAGTCCATGGACAGTCCGAAGAGGAACGCGAAGACGGCCATCGGAATCCAGATGGTCACCGCCCCGATGGCCGGGGTGTCGAACAGCAGCTCGCTGCCGTACCCCTTCTGCCAGACGAGGACGATCACCCCGTACGCCGCGCAGGTGGACAGCGCGTTGAGCACCAGCGCCTTCAGCGGCAGGACCACGGAACGCAGCGTCCGGGCCAGCACGATGAAGGTGAGCAGGGCGACGAAGATCAGGATAAGCCCGAACGAGCCGTAGACCGCGTCGATGAAGTCGATGTCCAGCGCGGGACCGCCGCCGGCAAGGGCTCCCGGAGTCTCACGGGCGGTGTCCAGCACCGCGGACATCGCGTCACGGCCGGAGTTGCTCGACGGGTCGTCGGTGGTCCACACGTCGACAATCCGGTTCCCGCCGCCGGCCCAGTCCGTCGGGGCGACGACTCCCGCGACGCCGTCGAGGCCACCGAGCCGGCCACCCATGGCGTCCGCGGCGTCGGCTCCGACGATCACCTCGGCGGGGCGCGCGATGCCCTCACCGAAGCCCGCGTCGACGATCCTGTCGAAGGCCCGGGCGGGGGCCCCGCCCTCGGCGAGCGTCGTGGTCTCCGGCGCACCCAGCCGCAGTGCGAGCACGGGAGCGGCCAGGGCCACCAGGAGTGCGCCACTGATCAGCGCCGAGAGAACCGGGTGCCGGGTGGTCACCCCGGCGAGCCGGCTCCACAGCCGGCTGTCCGGCCGGTGCCGGCGGCGCGGCCGGTCGAGCTTGTCGCCCCAGGAGAACAGCAGGACCGGCAGCAGGGTGAGGGCGACGGCCACGCTCACCAGGGGGATGAACAGGCCGGCATACCCGACGCTGCGGAGGAAGGGCACGGGCAGGACGACGAGCGCGGCGAGCGAGATCGCCACCGTGGCGCCGCTGAGCGCGACCGCCCGGCCGGCGCTGGCGATGGCGCGGACGACCGCCTCACGGCGCGCCTCGGGTTCGAGGCCGTCGGCCCCCGGCTTGTTCCGTTCCTCCCGCCAGCGGGTGACCACGAGCAACGCGTAGTCGATGGCCACCCCCAGGCCGATCAGGGCTACCAGGAACTGGACGATGAACGACACGTCGGTGACCCCGGTGACGCCCCGCACCAGCAGGAACGTCGTGGGGATGGCGGCCACCGCCATCAGCACCGGCACGATGGCCAGGCCGCTGGCGAAGACGAGGATCAGCACCACCAACGCGCCCAGGGCGCCGATGAGCGTCTCGTAGATCGGGCTGGGCGGAGCGCCGCTGTTACGGCCGGAGAGGACGGGTTGCCCGGTCAGCTCGACCTGGGCGCCCGCGACCGTGGTCTTGGCGACCTTCTCGGTGATGGCCGGCAGCAGGTGGTCGTAGGGCGCGTTGGTGGGGTTGGCCGGCGGATAGAGCAGCGCCACGGTGGTGCGCCGGTCCGCCGAGACGAGAGAGTCGCCGCCAGGGTTCAGGTAGGAGGCGCTCCGACCCCCCTGCGGCGTGACGCCCTGCACGAGCGCGTCCCACTCCTGGCGCACCGCGGGGCTGTCGACGGTCGTGCCCTGCGGCACGGTCACCACGAGCAGCAACGGAGCGTTGCGTCCGCCGGTGCGGTTGAACTGCTGGGCAAAGGCGTCGTTCGCCTCCTGGCTCGGCCGGTCCGGCAGGCGTGCCTCGTAGGTCAGTCGGTCGATGGTGCTGCCCGTCGTGGCGCCCCCGAGGAGGGTGAGGGCCACCCAGGCGAGGACCACCAGCCACCGATGAGCGAGCACCCAGCGCGTCATCCGCTCCACGGGTCTCGAACCTCCTGTAGCAACGCTATTGTGTAGCGACACATAATATCTTGCCTCAAGATAGCGAGTGGCCGCCGACGACCGCAACAACAATCCGAAACGGGTCGCGGACGGACGGTGGCGGGCGCAGGGAGTGCCCGGCCCGACGGGCACCGATCTCCTCGCCGGCGACCGGAGGCGCCATCTCCTCCCGGGCCGCACCGTGCCGGTCCCGGCCACCGCCGGCGGGCGCGCCGGCCCCGCGGTGTCCGGCCTTCCGCCCGGCGGGTCCCGGGCGTGGCCGTTCGTGCAGGGGCGGGTGGCTGGCGCTGAGAGTAGGCCGGGCGGTGGGGGTAGGGGTGCCGGCCGCCCCGAGATGAGGGGTCCTTCCGGGGCCGGCGCGGCTCGGTGTGGGGTGGGCGGGCGGCCTCGGCCCACGCCCCGACCCGGCGCCGATGTGTAGCATCGTGAGATATGAAGGCAGAGACCCTGAGAGGCAACCTGGAAGGGATGCTTCTGTCTGTGCTCGAGCCCGGACAGCTACATGGTTACGCCGTCATCGAAGAGCTCAAGCGGCGCAGCGGCGAGGCGATCAACCTGCCGACCGGCACCGTCTATCCCGCGCTGCACCGGCTGGAGGCCGCCGGGCTGATCGGCAGCGAGTGGTCCCGGCACAACGGCCGGCGCCGCCGCAACTACTTCCTGACCGGCAAGGGGCGCCGCGCCTTGGCGGACAGGCGCGAGGCGTGGCAGTGGGAGTCCTCGGTCATCTCCGGCGTCCTGAAGACCGAGGCGTGATGGCGGCCGCGGTCCTGCAGCGCTACAGCGACCGGCTGGCCCAGCACCTGGTCGGGCCGCACTCGCGGCGGTCCGCGATCCTCGAAGAGGTCATGGACGGTCTGGAGTGTGCCACCGAGGGCAACCTGGCGGACTGCCCCGACCGCGAGGCGGCCGCGCGCCGCGCCGTCGCCGAGTGGGGGCCGCCCGGGGAGGTGGCCCGTGCCTACAACGACGCGACGCTGCGACTCAGCGCGAACCGGCTGTCGCTGCTGGCGGTCTACGTGCTCCCGCTGCTCGCCTTCAGTTGGGCGTACGCCCTGCTCAGCGGGCCGAAGGGGCCGTGGGTGCATCACCCACCGATGTTGATCCTGGGGTTGTCGATCGCGACGATCGGCGTCGTGCTGTGCCTCGGCGGAGCATTCTCCGGGCTGTGGCGGGGCAGCAAAGTGCGGGCGGCGGTCGGGCCGCGGGACGACGTGATCACGTTGGGGGCGCTGGCGGCCATCGTCGGGATGCTCTGCGTCGTGGGCGCCCTGGTCATGCTGCTGCTCAACCGGGGGATCACCCACCCCGAGTCCCTGGACTGGCCGCTGATCTCCGTGCCCGCGACACTGAGCACGCTGTCCGGCGCCTACTTCTTCCTCTCCCTGAGGCGCTTCGTCGCCATCATCCGGGCCGCGCGCTCCGCGTAGCGCCGTTCGTCGGCACCCGGACCCGCCCGGTGTCGGGAGGCGCCGTGTCGCCCGGTGTACGCGTCAACCGCCGACGAGCCGGACGGCCGAACGCGACGGGCTGACCCCGCACCGGACGGGTGCGGGGTGGCGCCGGGTCGTCAGTCCTCGGCCCGCCAGCGGTAGAACACGGTGGCCAGCGAGTCCTGCGGGCCCCGCCAGCTCTCCGGCCGGTACGGCTCGACGTACGGGGCGAGTTCCGCCATCAGCTTGCCGAAGGCCGGTTTGCGGTGGTTGTGCCGGAGGCTCTCGGCGATCGACGCGTCCTGCTCGACCAGGTGCACGAAGACGTCGTCGATCGAATAGAGGAAGCGCGCGGTGACGCCGAGTTCGGTGGGGAGCGGGCCGGCGTCGGACTCGGCGAAGATCCGGGCCACGTCCGCCTCCGCCCCCGGCTTGATCCGCTGGACGATCACGGTCAGCGTGGTGTCCCCCGGGTCCGCGCTCTCCTCCGGCGCCCAGCGGTAGAACTCCTTCGCGACCGAGTCGGACGGGTTCGTCCAGTACCTCGGGTAGGGCGTCACGTACGGCCCGATGGCCTCGGCGATCTTCTGGAACGCGGGCAGTCCGCGGGTCTGCCCCGAGATCTTCGGGTCCTGCCTGCGCTCGATGACATGGAGGTAGAGGTCGTGGTGGGAGAGCAGGATCCGCCCGATGACCCCGAGGTCCTGCGGCCGGGTGGTCCGGTCGTAGTAGCCGAAGACGTCGCCGACGGTGCCCTCGCTGCCGGGGACCATGTGACAGACGATCACGTTGCGGAAGACCATGACTGCTCCTTGGTGGGATTCGGATGAACGAGCCGGGAAACGGTCGTCAGGCGGCGAAGGTGACCGGCAACTCCAGCAGGCCCCGGAACGGTGACGCCGCCGGCAGCCGGCGCACCTCGGCGAGCGGTACGGCCAGCCGCAGCCCGGGCAGGCGGCGTAGCAACGCCCCGAGGCCGATCTGCGCCTCCATCCGGGCCAGCGAGACCCCGAGGCAGTAGTGGACGCCGTGACCGAAGCCGAGGTGCGGGCCGCGTACCCGGCGGATGTCCAGCCGGTCCGGGTCGGTGAAGTGCGCCGGGTCGTGGTTCGCCGCGTTGATCACGACGCCCACGACCGCGCCCTGCGGGATCTGCACGCCCTGGTACTCGACGTCCTCCGCGGCGATCCGTGGACTGGCCACCGGCAGCGGGCCGTCGAAGCGGAGCAGCTCCTCGATCGCCGACGGCAGCAGCTGCGGCGTGGCGCGCAGCAGCTCCAGCTGATCGGGATGGGTGAGCAAAGCGAGCATCGCGTTGCCGATGAAGTCGGCGGTGGTCTGGTGTCCGGCGAACAGCAGCAGGAACGTGGTGGCGACGACCTCCGCCTCGGACAGCGTCGCGTCCTGGTCGCAGGCCTCGATCAGCGCGCCGATCATGTCGTCGGCCGGCTGTGCCCGCTTGGCCCGGACCAGGTCGGCGAGGTAGTGGTGCAGCCGCAGCTGGGCGTCCTGCACCGCGGCCCGTTCCTCCGCCGGGCTGCGACCGGCCGACCCGGACGTCCGGATCACCTGGGTCCAGTCCAGAACCCGGCCGTGGTCCACGGGCGGTATCCCGAGCAGTTCGCAGATCACCGTCATCGGCAGCGGGATCGCGAAGTCGTGCATCAGTTCGGCCCGCCCGTGCGGGACGACCTTGTCGAGCAGGTCGTCCACGATCCGGGCCACCCGGGGTCGCAGCGCCTCGATCCGGCGGGGCGCGAACGCCTGCGACACGATCCGGCGCAGCCGAGTGTGCTCCGGCGGGTCGGAGTTGAGCATGTTCCGGTTCAACCCGGCCGAGTTCGGCCCGAAGATCCGCAGGTAGTGCTGGTCGGGGCCGTAGAGATCCTTGGAGAGCCGGGGGTCGGTCAACGCGACCCGGGCGTCGTCCAACCGGGTGATCAGGTACTGGTCGAACCGGGCGCTGACCGGACACACCGGCCGGTCGGTCCGCAGTCGCGCGAAGGTGGGGTACGGGTCGGCCGCGAACTGGTCGGTGTACAGCTCCGTGCCGGGTACGGGATCCTCGGTCATCTCGACTCCCCGGGTTCGCCGCTGACGCTGTGCAGCACCTGGTAGGTGTGCCGGTCGGCGGACTCGCGCAGCTCGCGGATGATGCGCAGCAGCCGGTCCCGGTGTGCGCTGCGGCCGAAGGCGTCCAGCCGTTCCCGGTCGGCCCAGTCACTGATGATCAGGTAGCTGCGCGGGTCGTCGGCGTCGCGGACCAGGTCCTGGTGCAGGCAACCGTCCAGCGTCCGGATCTCCGCGGCCGCCGAGAGCCACTCCGCCTCGAAGCGCTCCTCGCAGCCCTCCCGGGCGCGCATCGCGAGCACGGTACGGATCCGGGTCATCGGGCACCGCCGAAGACCAGGTGCAGGTGCTTGCGGAGGCCGTCGCCGTCGACCGGCTGGCTGCGGTACGCGACGTGGCCGTCCGGCCGGACCAGGTAGAGCGCGACGCCTGCGACGCCGTAGGCGGCGCGGAACGCCCCGTCGGCGTCCACCAGCGCGGGCGGCGCGAGCAGGCGCGGCGTGGGGGCGTCCGGGCTGAGCAGCAGGTACGCGTCCAGTTCGCCGGCCGCCTGCCGTCCCGCGTCGACGCACAGCTCCGCCGCCGAGGTCAGCGCCTTCTCGTCGGCCGCGGCATCGGCGTAGACCAGCAGGGTGTGCCGGGTGCCCCGGGTCAGGTCGCGCAGCCGCAGCGGGTGCCCGACCCCGCGCCGGCGCAGGCCGACGACGTCGGGTGCGCGGTCGCCCGGCCCGGGGCCGGTGCGCAGCGCGTCGGGGTCCACGACGGACTCTCCCACCAGCGGGCTGCCGGCGTAGCTGAGCAGCATGGACATCTCCTGGAGGAACTGCCGCTCCAGGTCCGCCCGGTCCAGCTCGTCGGTGAACGCCATCCGTACCGCCCGGCCGACGATCTCCTCGCCCTCCGGCCGCCGTTCGGTCTCGTAGCTGTCCAGCAGGCCGGGCGCCGCGATCCCGCGTACCGCCAGGGCCAGCTTCCAGGCCAGGTTCCAGGCGTCCTGGATCCCGGTGTTCATGCCCTGACCGCCCGCGGGCGGGTGCAGGTGCGCCGCGTCGCCGGCCACGAACACCCGGCCGTCGCGGTAGCGGTCCACGATGCCGTGGCTGATCCGGAACACCGAGGACCAGCGCAGGTTCGACGCCCGGGTGCCGGGCGGGGCCAGGTGGTCGAGCGCGGCCTGCACGTCGGCCAGGGTCGGCTCGGCCAGCTCCTCGCTGAACCCGGGCGGGGCGTCCTGGCCGCCGGTCTGCGCGAAGAACCGGGGCGGGGCGAGGGTGGCGACGCGGTACCGGGACTCGCCGCGCAGCGGCACGCAGACCAGCATGCCGTCCATCCGGCCGTCGGTCTCGTGCAGGAACCGGAGCAGGTGCCCCTCCGGCATGTCCCAGTCGACGTCCACGTCGCCGAGCATGAACAGCTGCGGGAACCGGCCGAGCCCGCCGGTGAAGGTCAGCCCGAGCAGCTCCCGGACCCGGCTGTGCGCGCCGTCGCAGCCGACCAGGTACTTCGCGCGGACCGTTTCGGTGCCGCCGTCGGCGGTGGCCACCACGGCGGACACGCCGTCGTCGTCCTGGCTGAACGAGATGAGCCCGGACCCCCGCTGCGGGCGTACGCCGAGGGTGGCCAGCCGCCGGGTGAGCAGCCGCTCGGTCTCGTACTGGGGCAGGCCGAGGTGGGCGTACGGCAGCCCGGGCAGCTCCCAGCTCATCCGGTGCGTCTCGACGCCGTTGACGAACACCATGTTTCCGGTGAGCCAGACGCCGGCGTCCATCGCCTCCCGGACGATGCCCTGCTCCTCCCAGAGCTCCATCGTGCGGCAGTGCACGCCGATCGCCTTGTCGGCCTGCCCGGGCGGCGCGGCCAGCTTGTCGATCACCCGGCACTCGACGCCGCGCCGGGCCAGTTCGACGGCGGCGGTGAGCCCGGTGGGGCCCGCCCCGACGACGAGTACGTCCGTTGTCCTGTGCACGTCGGCCTCCCTGCCGGTCCTCGGTTGTCGGCTGCTGCCCGGATCGGCCACCGCGTGGAAGAGCCGGCGCCGGATGTCGAGGAGGAACGGCGCGATCGGGCCGGCCTCCTCCTGCGCGTGCGCCGGGTTGCGGATCCAGCGGTGGAACTCCGCCTCGCCGCGCCATTCGGCGAAGATGTGGTGAACGTCCGACCCGGGCTCGCAGAGCAACTCCTCGCGCAGGTAGCCGGGCACCGCGGCCATCCGGGTGAGGACCTCGGCGTATCCGCGCCGGAACTCCGCGCGCCGGTCGGGCGGCACGGTCAGCTCGACGTCCACGTAGATGGTCGACTCGGTGGGGGCATCCCGCATCACCCGCCGGTCCGGTGGCCCAGCGCAGAGCGGCCGAACGGCCTCGACGAAGCGCGTGGCGACCGGTCCGGCCAGGTACCGGCGGTGCGCGCCCTCGTCGGACCACTCGGCGACCAGGACGAACACGAGCGGGTCGGCGGCGTCGCGCAGCAGGTCCTGACGGATGCTGCCGGCCAGCCCGGCGATCTGCCCGGCGACCGTCCGGCACGCGACCTCCATCACGGACTCGCATCCGGGGCGGGCGGTGAGCCGGAGCATCGTCCTGATCATGGAGTCTCCTCGGACGGCCGGGACGGGACGAGGGGCTGGCGTCGTGCTGCGACCCTGCCGGAGGTCGCGTCAACCCCCCGTCACCGACGACCGGCGCCGAGTCCGGTGCCGGTGACGCCCCTGGGACGGCCGGACGTGTCCGGGGTCAGGGCCGTCGGCGGGCGCGGACGACCGCGTCGCGGAGAGTGACCTCGTGACCGTGGTGGGCGGCGGCCATCCGGGAGCTGACCTCGGCGACGGTCACGTCCCACCGCCCGGGGTCGAGACCGGCCACGGCCTCCTCGACGGTGACTGGCGCAGCGGTGCCGGGCGACGACGGCGCGTGGCCGACGACGAGCAGCGTGCCGCCCGGGGCGACCGCCGCCGCGAGCCGGCGCAGCGGCGCCGGGCCCGCCGCCGCCGGGTGCACGTAGTGGGAGCACACCAGGTCGAAGCTCTCCTGCGCCGGCGTCCACCGGGTCAGGTCGGCCTGGACCCAGTCGATCCGGCCGGCCACGTCCGCGCCCAGGGCGGCGGCGTGCTCGCGGGCGTGCCGCAGGGCGGTGGCGGCGATGTCCACCGCCGTCACCCGCCAGCCGCGCCCGGCGAGCCAGCCCGCCTCGACCCCTTCGCCGCACCCCGCGTCCAGCGCGGTGCCCGGCGGGCGGTCCGCGACCGCCGCCACCAGGTGCGGGTTCGGCGCTCGCCGGTGGCCCGGCCCGTGCCGCTGGTAGCGCTGCTCCCAGTACGCCTCGTCGAACTCTTCGGACACCTGTCGTCTCCATTCCCGGCTCACAGCCCGTGCCGGCGGTCGCCCGCCACCAGCTCACCCACCCGCGCCTCGGTCCCGGGCGAGAACGGCTCCCGGAGGGCGGCGACCGCCCGGCGGGTCTCCTCGCCGACCAGGTCGGCGTTGATCTGGGCGGCCACCACCGTGCCGGCCGCCGCGGCGGCGCCGACCTGGGCGGCGGGGTCGGTGGCGTTACCCACCACCCACACCCCGGGCGCCTCGGTGCGGCCGGTCGGGTCGGCGGGGACGTGCTCTCCCATCCCCGACGGGTGATCCACCGCCCGCAACCGGAGCGCCGCCAGGAAGCCGGCCCGCGCCACCATCCGCGGCGCGACCGCGAGGGCGTCCCGCCGGACCAGCCTGCCGTCGGCCAGCCGTACCCCGGTAAGGCGGTCCTCGACCACCTCCAGCCCTGCGACCTGGCCGGACACCACCCGGATGCCCCGGGCGGCGAGCTGCTCGGCCGGCTCCTTCCCGAGCGTGGTGGTGTGGGCGAAGTAGGTGACGTCGGCGCTCAGCTGGCGGAACAGCAGCGCCTGGTGCACCGACATCGGCCCGCCGGCCAGCACCCCGACGGCGCGGTCCCGGACCTCCCACCCGTGGCAGTACGGGCAGTGCAGCACGTCCCGGCCCCACCGCTCGCGCAGCCCCGGGACGTCGGGCAGCTCGTCCACCAGGCCGCTGGCGACCAGCAGCCGCCGGGCCCGGGTCGCCCGGCCGTCGGCGAGCGTCACCGTGAGCCCGTCGCCGTCCCGGGTCACCGCCACCACCTCGCCGGGCAGCACCTGGCCGCCGTACCCCCGGACCTCCGCCCGGCCGCGGGCCAGCAGTTCCGCCGGCGGCATCCCCTCCCGGGCGAGCAGCCCGTGCACCCCGGCGGCCGGGGCGTTGCGCGGGGCGCCGGCGTCGAGGACGACCACCGAACGCCGCGACCGGGCCAGGGTCAGCGCCCCGCTCAACCCGGCCGCTCCGCCGCCGACCACCACCACGTCGTACCCGTTCCCGAGCTCTTCGGTCACCGTGACCACCTCCCACGGCCACCATCCGGCCGGTCGCGTCCGGTGGCAAACATCGTTGCCGAAGTGGCAAACTGCGGGGCATGGACGACGCCCTCGACCAGACCCTCGACGCGGTCGGACCCCGACTGCGCGCGCTGCGCCAGCAGCGCACGACCACCCTCGCCGAGCTGTCCACGGCGACCGGCATCTCGGTGAGCACCCTCTCCCGGCTGGAGTCCGGCACCCGGCGGCCCACCCTCGAGCTGCTGCTGCCCCTCGCCCGGGCGCACGGCGTCACCCTCGACGAACTCGTCGACGCCCCGCCCACCGGCGATCCGCGCGTCCACCTGCGCCCGATCACCCGGCACGGGATGACCATGCTGCCGCTGACCCGCCGGGCCGGCGGCATCCAGGCGTACAAGCTGATCCTTCGGGGCGACAGCCGAAGCACCGAGCCGGACCCGCAGAGCCACGAGGGCTACGAGTGGCTCTACGTGCTCAACGGGCGGCTGCGGGTGGTCCTCGGGGAACACGACCTGGTGCTCTCCCCCGGCGAGGCAGCCGAGTTCGACACCCGGGTGCCGCACTGGTTCGGTGCCGCCGACGCCGAACCGGTCGAGTTCCTCAGCCTCTTCGGCCGCCAGGGCGAACGCGCCCACCTGCGCGCCCGTCCCAGCGCGCCGGGCCGGCAGGACGGGCGCTGACCCGGCTCAGCCCGCGACTTTCGGGCGCCCGGGCGCGCGGCCGGCGTGGCCTCCACCGACGCCCGCAGCGAGACGGGGTGAGCGCGCCGGCCACCTGTCCCGCGCCCGCGTCAGGATCGTCGTCATCAACCGGCGGGGAGCTCGGCCGGGGCCGTCTCCGTGGCTGCGGCGTCGCCGACCGGGGCGCGCCGGACCCGCGTCAGCGCCGCGATCCGGGTGACCGCCACGCTCAGGTTCGTGATCGCGGCGACCGCCGTCCAGCCGACCAGCGGCGGCGTGTAGTACGTCAGCTGCTGGAACGTGACGTCCCGCCCGCCGCCCACCACGGAGCCCAGCAGGCCGGGCAGCGCCACCAGCAGCCCGGCGGGAACCAGCCGGGGCACCAGCCGCAGCACCGGCCGCCACCGCGGCCGGCCCGCGAACCGGCGTATCCAGGCACCGCCACGGCGCAGGTTACGCACACCGAGCGCCACGCTGACCAGGGTCAGACCGGCCAGGACGAGGTCGACGAGCAGCCGCACCGGCGCGGGCACCCGCGGAGTGCCGCCGGTCACCAGCTCCGCGAGGGCGTCGGCCAGCTGATCGGTGCCCTCGTTGCCCAGGCCGACACCGCTGTTGCCCAGCACCGCGATGCCGTGCCCGGAGGGCAGCAGCAGCTGGCTCGCGGTGTAGGTGAACCACACCCCGTTGTGCCGGGCCCAGCCGTTGTCGTCGCGCTCCCAGCCCATGCCGTAGCTGCGGTGCGGGTTCGGCGGGGTGTGCATGGCCGCGATGCTCGACGCGGAGACCAGGCGCGCGCCGCCGGCCGCGACACCGTCGCGGTTCTGCAGGATCAGCCACTGCGCCAGGTCCCGCGCGGTGCTGACCACGCCGTCGGAGCCGGCCACGAAGCGCTTCGGCTCCGCCACCGGGACGGTCATCCCGTACGCGAACAGGTGACCCTTCGCCACCTGCCTCGGCAGATCACGCGGGGTCTGGTCGATGGTGACGGTGGACCGCATGCCCGCCGGCCCGAACACCCGGTCCCGCAGATAGTCGGCGAACGGCCGGCCGGAGACGACCTCGACCAGCCGCGCCGCCAGGTGGTAGTTCGTGTTCGTGTACGCGTAGCCGGTGCCGGGATCGGTCGCCAGGGTGGCCACCCGCGCCCGCTGCTGCGCGGCCTCCAGCGAGTCGGGCTGCGGCAGGCTCTTCTCCCGCAGGGTGCGGTCGGTGATCCCGGAGGTCTGGTTCAGCAGCTCCCGCACCGTGATCCGCGGCCCGCGGGCGTCGTCGACCCGGAAGTCCGGCAGGTACCGGCGCACCGGCGCGTCCAGCTCCACCCTCCCCGCCTCGACCAGCTGCAGCACCGCCAGCGCGGTGAACGACTTGCTGACCGACGCGACCGGCATCGGGGTCGTCGCGGTCACCGCCGCCCCTGAGGAGTCGTGACCGTAACCCCCGACGTGCAGCACCCGGTCCCCCTTGGTGATCGCCACGGCGATCCCCGGATACCCGGCCCGGCCCGCGAAGTCCGCCACCACCCACTCCACCGCGCCGGCCGCCACCGTCGCCCCACCGGCCGGTTCCGCGGCCAGGGCCGGGCCGGCGGCCAGGAGAATCGCCGCGCCCGCCGCCGCCGCCGCCGACCCGACGATCCCCCACCACCTGCGAAGACCACTCGCCCGCACCGCACACTCCGATCATCTCGACTGACGTCGGCGACGCTACGGACTCGCGCGGTACGGCCACCGGACCCGATCGACAGCTACCACCCCTGACTTTCGTCAGGCCCGCCGTGCGCGGCAGCCCGGCTCTCCTGACCCGCCCGTGCCCGGACCGCCGCGGGCAGGTCCGGGCACGGGCGGGCCGTCCGGGAGGTCAGGAGACGCGCACCGCCCACGCCCCCGTCACGTGCTGCGGCTGGACGGTGATCGTGATGGTGTCACTCTTCGTCGGCCGGTCGAGGTCGTCGGGGAGGAACTCCTCGTAACAGCCGTTGTCGATCTCGGCTCGGCTCGGTTTCGCCGCCGTCGGGGCGTAGTCCCACTTCACGCAGGTGGTGATCTCCCGCCCGTCGGCCAGCACCCGCAGGGCGCCCGGCGTCTGGGACTGCGCCAGGAACGTCAGCCGCTTGTGCCTGGGCACCTGCAGGGTCTGCGGGGCGCGCGGATCAGCCGGCGCGCTGTGGATGGTGATGCCGTCGTCCGCGGTGGCCAGCGGCGGCAGGGTGGCCGGCCGAGGCGGCAGCGGGTACGCGGCGAACGGGACGGCCTCCCCGGCGGCGAGCGCGATGGTGCCGGTTGCGGGGTTTTCCTGCCGGGCGTGCGGCAGCATCCCGAAACCGTCCGTCGAGAGCCGCAGGGTGACGGGCCGTCCGACCTTGATGCCGAGGGAGGCCAACCACTGGGCGTCGAGCCGATGGGTCGATCCGCAGCCGCCGCCGAGGCCGGAGCCGTCCGGCATGATCAGCCAAGCGTCGATCTCCGGCGGGTCGCAGCGGGTCCAGATCACCAGGTTCGTGCTGGTGGGGACGAAGGTCAGGCTGACGGTCCGGTCCGACGCCGGGCCGGAGGCCGCCCACCGCACCCGGCCCCCCTCGTGGTACTCGGGGAAACCCTCGATCGTGCGGGCGGAGGGGCTCGGGCTCGGGGTGGGCGAGTCGCCGATGGGTGGCTTCGGGACCGGTGGCCGTGCCGCCGTCGCCCCGATCCCGACGGCGACGGCCACCACCGTCACGGCCGCGCCGGCGGCGGCTGTCCGGCGGCGGCGGACCCGCGCGATGCGGCCGTGCACGGCGGCGAGCCGCGCCTGCTCGACGCTCTTCCCGGCCACCTCGGCGGCCCGCTCCTCGAACACGTCCCGCAGCATGCTGTTCATGCCTTCACCCCCAACGTCTCGTCGAGCCGCAGCTTGGCCAACGCCTTCGCCGCCTGGCTCTTCACGGTGCCGACCGTGCAACCCATCACCCGGGCGATCTCCACCTCCGAGAGATCCTCGAAGTAGCGCAGCACCAGTACCGTTCGCTGCCTCTTGGGCAGCCGACCGAGGGAGCGCCACAGTTCGTCGCGAACGTCGAGGACGGCGAACGGATCGGGTGGTGGGCCGCGGTCCTCGGGTGGTTCCGCGACCGCCTCCTCCGCGTTCCACCTTCGCCGCCACCACGACGCGTACGTGTTGGCGATGATCTTCCGGACGTACGGTTCGGGTCCGCCGTCGATGCGGTGCCAGGCGAACCAGGCCCTGGTGAGCGCGGTCTGGAGCAGGTCCTCGGCGAGCACCCGGTCCCGGGTCAGCAGGTACGCCGTCCGCAGCAACCGGGACGAGCAGGCCACCACGAACTCGTCGAACTCCTGCCGCTTCGCCACCCGCGCCTCCCTCGTTCCCGGTCAACGGTGAATACCGGTCGGGCGGTGGGCGAGGTTGCCCGGGCGGCGACGAAAGTTTGGCGGGCACTGCCGCGCCGCGCCCCGCGACGGACGTCGCGCGTTACGGCACGGCGGGGCGCCCGCCGGGTCAGCCGACGGCTGCGGCGGCGGCCCGACCGGCGGTACGGCCGGAGAAGAGACAGCCGCCGAGGAAGGTGCCCTCCAGGGCGTTGTACCCGTGCATCCCACCGCCGCCGAAGCCGGCGACCTCGCCGGCGGCGTACACCCCGCCCAGCGGCTCGCCGTCGGGCCGCAACACCCGGCCGGACAGGTCGGTGTGCAGTCCGCCCAGGGTCTTGCGGGTGAGCACGTGCAGCTGGACGGCGAGCAGCGGGCCGGCGGACGGATCGAGCAGGCGGTGCGGGGTGGCGACCCGGATCAACCGGTCGCCCCGGTAGCGACGGGCGCCCTGGACGGCGGTGAGCTGGGCGTCCTTGCCGTACGGGTGGGCGATCTCACGGTCCCGGGCCTCGACCAGCCGGCGCAGCTCGGCGGCGTCGAGCTGCGGCCCGCCGGTCTCGGCGGCCAGCCTGTTCATCCCGTCGACCAGCTGCGACAGGTCGTCGGCCACGACGAAGTCGGCGCCGTGCCGCTTGAACGCCTCGACCGGTCCGGGCGCGCCGGGGCGTACCCGTTGCAGGACCCGCCGGACGCTGCGGCCCGTCAGGTCCGGGTTCTGCTCGGAGCCCGACAGCGCGAACTCCTTCTCCAGGATCTTCTGGGTGAGCAGGAACCAGCTGTAGTCGTACCCGGTGGACCGGAGGTGCCGCAGGGTGGCCAGGGTGTCGAAGCCGGGGAAGAGCGGCGGCGGCAACCGCCGGCCGGTCGCGTCGAGCCACAGGGACGAGGGGCCGGGCAGGATCCGGATGCCGTGACCGGGCCAGATCGGATCCCAGTTGCGCAGCCCCTCGGTGTAGTGCCACATCCGGTCGGGGTTGATGATCTGGCCGCCGGCCGCCTCGGTGACGGCGAGCATCCGGCCGTCGACGTACGCGGGCACCCCGGTGACCATCCGCTGCGGCGGGGTGCCGAGCCGGGCCGGCCAGGCGCGGCGGACCAGGTCGTGGTCGCCGCCGATGCCGCCCGAGGTGATGATCACGGCCGGCGCCGCGTGGGCGAACTCGCCGACGACGGTGCGGGAGGTGGGCCGGCCGCGGGGCGCGTCGTCGGGTGCCAGGACCGCCCCGCGCACGCCGGTGACCACGCCACCGGTGGTCACCAGCTCGTCGACGCGGTGCCGGAACAGCAGCCGGATCCGGCCCTGCTCCGCGGCGGCCCGGACCCGCCGGGCGAACGGCTCGACCACGCCGGGGCCGGTGCCCCAGGTGACGTGGAACCGGGGCACCGAGTTGCCGTGCCCGTCCGCCGCTCCCCCACCGCGCTCGGCCCAGCTCACCACCGGGAAGATCCGGTGGCCCATCGCGCGCAGCCAGGCCCGCTTCTCCCCGGCCGCGAAGTGCACGTACGCCTCGGCCCAGCGGCGCGGCCAGTGGTCCTCGGGCCGGTCGAAGGCGGCGCTGCCGGTCCAGTCCTGCCAGGCCAGCTCGACGGAGTCGCGGATGCCCATCCGCCGCTGTTCGGGCGAGTCGACCAGGAAGAGTCCACCGAACGACCACCACGCCTGCCCGCCGAGGTTCTGCTCGGGTTCCTGGTCGAGCAGCAGCACCCGGCGGCCGGCGTCGGCCGCCTCGGCGGCGGCGACCAGGCCCGCGAGGCCCGCCCCGACCACGATCACATCGGTATCCACGTCCCCGACGGTACGTACCGGGCTGCCAAAATCTTTGCTCGGGGTACGCATGAATCACGCCCGGATTTGTCACCCGGATGACAAGGAGTCCCGTCGGTGGCCGACACCCTTTTCGCCATCGAACCCGGCCTCGCCGGCCTCGCGCCGGCTGTCGGCGCATACCTGCGCGGGCTGCGCGGGCCGTTGCACGAGCGGATCCTCGGCACGGTACGCGCGGCGATGCGGGCGCAGGGCCGCTCGCTCACCGGCGGGCAGGGGCGGGGCCTCGCCCTCGGCGTGCAGACCGCGGTGGACGCCTTCGTCGACGCGGTCGCCGACCCCGGTCGGGACCTGGCCGCCACCCGGGCCGTCTTCCACACGCTCGGGCGCACGGAGTACCGGGAGGGGCACCGGGTGGACGCCCTGCGGACGGTGCTCACCCTCGGCGCGCGGGACATCTGGGCGTTCCTGGTGGAGCACACCGGGGACGACGGTCCCACCCCCGCCGACCTGTACGTGATCGCCGGGGCGCTGTTCGGCTACGCGGACGCCCTGGCCGGCGCCGCCGCCGAGGGGTTCCTCGACGAGCAGCGCGACGCCGCCCAGGACTGGGTGACCACCCGCCGCCGCCTGATCACCCTGCTGGTCCAGCCGGAGCCGCCGGCCGACGCCGCCCTGCACGCGGCCGCCGACGCCGCCCGCTGGCCGCTGCCCCGCACCGTCGCGGTGCTCAGCGTGGACGGCACCGACGCCGAGCACCTGGCCCGGGCCATCGGCGGCGGCGCGATCGGCACCGTCATCGACGACGCCGTCCGGATCGTGCTGCCCGACCCGGCCGCCCCGGGCCGCCTGGACGGGACCCGCCGGGCCCTGGCCGGGCGGCGGGCGGCGCTCGGGCCGACCGTCGCGCTGAGCCGGGCCAGGTTGTCCTACCGGATCTCCCGTCGGGCGTTGGCCCTGCGCCAGGAGGGAGTGCTGCGGTCGGACCCGGTCGTCGGCGACGACCACCTGCCCATCCTGCTGCTGCGCTGGGAGCCGGGGCTGGCCGACCACCTCGCCGACACCTGTCTCGCGCCGCTGGCCGGGCTGCGTCCCGGGAACCGGCGAGCCCTGGCCGAGACGTTGTACGGCTGGCTACGCCGACAGGGGCAGGTGGTCGCGGTGGCCGAGGAGCTGCACACCCACCCGCAGACCGTCCGCTACCGGATGCGCAGGCTGCGCGAGCTGTTCGGCGCGACGCTCGACGACCCGGACGCCCGGCTCGCCCTCCAGCTCGCCCTGCGCCACCGGCTCGGCCGCGCCGACGGATGACCAGGTCCCGCCGGCTCCTCCCGCGGGGGCTCGCGGTCCGGCCGCCGGTCACCAGGTCGGGGCCGGCCGCTCCCCCGGTTCCAACGCGGGGGTGGGGTCGCCGGTCCACGGCGCGGACCGGCGGCCCCGGCTCCGGTGGTGGCGGTCAGAATCCCGTCATGCCGGCCCCGTACGGATACAGCGGGTTGCCGTATGTCGTGGCCGGGGGTTGGCCGGCGTCGATGCTGGCCCGGATCTGGTTGCGCTCCGTGGTGGTGGCGCCCAGGTCGTAGGGCAGGTCCCAGGCCTCGACGGCGTCCGCCGGCACGTCGGTGCCACCCGGTCGGAGCACCTGGTCCAGGCTGCGCGGGAGCTGCCAGGGCAGCTTGCCGCTCGGCGCGTAGTCACCGAAGAGCAGGCCGGCCAGCGCCGGGCCCATCTCCTCGCCGCCCCGGTAGGTGACGACGATGGCGCTGGCCAGGTCGCGCCACTCGGTGATGACGTACGGGCGGGGCAGGACCAGCGCCACCACCACCGGGATGCCCCGGGACCGGAAGTTCTGGATCACCGCGAGCTGGTCCGGCGGCAGGTACGGCTGTTCCTTCGGCCAGTTGGTCGCGTGGGTGTAGGACGCCTCCCCCACCGCCACGACGGCCAGCTTCGGGTTCGGCCCGTCGTCGGCGTAGACGTTCACGCCGCTCTGGGTGGCCCGGGTGCGGATCGCGTCCAGGAGGGTCTGCGACCCGTACTCGGCGTGGAAGAAGCTGGTCCAGACGCAGCAGGCGGCGGTGTCGGCGGCGCGCGGACCGGCCACCACGATGTTGTCGCCCGGGTTGAGCCGGATCGGCAGCACCGCGCCGTCGTTCTTCAGCAGCGTCATCGCCTCGCGGGACGCCTGGTTGGCCAGCGCCGCGTACGCCGGCTGGTGGAACCGGTACGGGCCGTTGACCGGGTCGCCGTACGGGTTTTCGAAGATGCCGAGCTGGAACTTCAGCCACAGCACCCGCCGCACGGCGTCGTCGATCCGGGACGCGGGCACGTTCGCGACGAAGGTGGCGATCGAGAAGCCGGCCGCGCCCGGGTCCGCCCCGCCCATCACGTCGGACCCGGCGTTCGCCGCGCCGACCCAGGAGCCGGAGGGCAGCCAGTCGGTGGTGATCAGGCCCTGGTAGCCGAGGTTCTGCCGCAGGTACGCGAGGATCGGTGCGCTGTCGCCCGCGCCCGGGCCGCCCGGATCGAGGTACGAGCTGCCCGCGTACCCGGGCATGATGTTGACCGCGCCCGCCTCCATCGCGGCGCGGAACGGGATCATGTGGTACTTGATCGTCACGCCGTCGTAGACGATCAGCGCCTCGCCGCCGGCGCCCTCACCCGGCCAGTGCTTGACGGTGGCGAGCACGGAGTTCGGGTTCAGCTCCGGGCCGCCCTGCAGGCCGGCCACCAGCGCCCGCACCTGGGCCGCAGCGACCTGCGCGTTCTCGCCGTTGCCCTCCTGGATGCGCGGGTAGATCACCTTGGTGCCGACCTCGGCGAGCGGCCCGAGGACGCCGCGCGTGCCGACCTCGAGCTGTTCGCGCCGCTGCATGTCGCCGAGCCTGTAGTCCAGCGCGTAGTTCTTCGCGGCGGCGAGGGCGCTCTGCATGGGATAGCTGGTCTGGTAGCCGTGGATGGTGTCGCCGGCCGAGACGAACGGGATGCCCAGCCGGGTGCCGGACGACGCGAGCAGCTGGTTGTGCAGGTCCTGCGCCTGCGCCGGGCCGAAGTGCCAGCCCGAGCGCGGGTACGCCTGGGCGTTGTAGAACATCTGGTACGCCTTCTCCTCGGCCGTCATCCGGCTCAGCAGGTCGTCGACCCGGGTCTCCACCGGCAGGCGCCAGTTCTCGTACGGCTCGATGGCGCCGTTCCGGTTGAGGTCCCGGCTGCCGGCGACGATGCCGATGCCGTCGGCGACGGTCTCGAGGGTGGGCAGGTAGACGCTGAAGCGGCGGATGTTCGAGGTGAGCGGGGTGCCGCCGACCGAGGTGACGTACCACTTGTAGGTCCAGCGGTCCGGCAGGTCCCAGACCGGCGTGTAGGAGGTGCCGGTCGGCTCTGCGACCTTGGTGTAGAGGTCGATGAGGTTGCCGGAGGCGGTGAAGTCGTAGTCGGTACGGCTGATGTTGATCCACACCTGGTAGCGGGTGGCACCGCCGACGGCCGCCCAACTGAGGGTGGGCCGGCGGGTGGTGGTGACCATGGCGCCGTCGGCCGGGGCGGTCAGCGCGAACTGGTTGAGCGTGCCCGGTGGCTTGGTGGGGCCGGAGAGCATCGGCGCGGTGGTGGCGGTGTCGTCGATGGTGCCGTATGCCTGGAATTCCCAGAACGAGTACCCGTAGCCGGTGGCCCGGGCGGTGCCGTAGAACCGCAGGTACCGTCCGGCGCCGGCAACGGTGAGCTGCTCGACGCCGCCCTTGCCGGTCGTGGTGGTGTAGATCGTCGTCCAGGTGTTCCCGTCGTTGGACGTCTCCAGCCGGTAGCCGGTGGCGTACGCGGCCTCCCAGTTGATGACGACCTTGCTCACGGTGGCGACGCCGCCGAAGTCGACGCGCAGCCACTGCGGGTCGCTGAACTGGCTCGACCAGCGGGTGGTGGTCCGACCGTCGAGCGCGGCGGCGGGCGCGTTGCCACCCTCCCAGGACGACGCGTCGACCTTCTTGAACTCGGAGATCGGCCGGCCGCCGGGCTGGCCACCGCCGCCGGTGGTGCCGTAGACCTTGAACTCCCACAGCGAGTAGCCCCAGCCGGTCCCCCGGGCC
>NZ_JBJZOG010000015.1:0-99126 GCF_047200535.1 Micromonospora mangrovicola
CCCCCCCAAAAACAAAACCCCCCCCCCCCCCCCCACACACCCCCCCCCCCCCCCCCCCCCTCCACACACACCCCCCCCCCCCCCCCCCCCCCCCCCGACGGCTCCGTGGCGAGTTGGTGAGCGTGGCCAAGCGTTGGAGATAGCCGGGGTCAACCCGCGGGGTGCACCGTGGCCGGTCCCGGCACCTCACGCAGCTTCGCGGGCCTGAGCAGGTCACGCGCGGCGGCCCGGCTGGTCCGTTGGCCGAGGAGGGCGCGGCTGGTCTCCCGACCCAGCAGCACCAGCCAGAAGGCGGCGGTACGCGCCGGGCCGTGTCTACGGCGGTAGAGGCGGACCCGATTGAGGGTGAGCAGCGCCCACAGCTTCGGCGAGTGCCGGGAGTCACCCTCCAGGTGCACGGCCCCGGCAGCGGGAACGAAGCGCGTGGCGAAACCCGCGTCCCGGGCCCGCAGGGCGAAGTCGGTCTCCTCCGAGTAGAGGAAGAAGGACTCGTCCCACGGCCCGCACTGCTGCCAGCACGCTCGACTGATCAGCATCGTGGAGCCCTCGGCCCAGTCGGTGACCGTCTCGCGGGCGTACCGACGGTCGTCGGTCACCACCTCGCCGAGGACGGCGTAGCGGCCCGCTCTCCGCGCGCCGAGCACGGCGTCGCCGAGGGCGCGGAGGATGGTGGGTTCGCGGCGCAGCGTCGGAATGAGCGCGCCGGCACCGTCCACGATGTGCGGCACGGCGATGCCGGTGCCGCTGGTGTCGAGGGCGGCCAGCAGAGTCTCCACGCAGCCCGGCCTGAGCCGGACGTCGGGGTTGAGCACCAGCACCGCGGAGTGCGGCGGCGCGGCGGCCACCGCGGCGTTGATCCCGGCGGCATAGCCCGCGTTGCGCCCCATCTCCACCACGGTCGCCTCGGGAGCCAACCGGCGCAGGGCGACAACGGTGCCGTCGGCGGACGCGTTGTCGGCGACCGTCAGGTGCCAGGACAACGCGCCCAGGCCCGGTCCCAGCGCCGCAAGGAGATCCGGCAGCAGCCGCGCGCTGTTGTAGGTCACCACGACGACGGCAACCCTTACCTCGGAGACGCTCATCAGGTGCTCTGCTCCCAGCCGTGAAATGCCACCTGTCACCGCTCGTGCAGGCGGGCGCGGAGACCGCGCAGCAGTCGTCCCGTCCCGCCGGTGCGGAGTCGATCGCCGACGGCGCCGGTGCGCACGGAGCGGGCCAGCGCGGTATGCGCCCGCCGTGCGCCGGTCACCGCCCACGACCGGCCCACCCGCCCCTCGGCCACCGGCAACTCGTCGTTCGTCAGCCGGTTCTTGTAGAGCGCCTCGGACTTGCCCAGGTCGATGTGCTCGATCCCGTCGGCCGCACCGGCCTCCGCCATCCGGAGGCAGAGCAGGATGCCGGCCGAGTGCCGCGCCAGGTCGACGTCGTACGAGGGGAACCAGTAGGCCAGCACCGACCGGCTCCGGAGACCCAGATGGGCGGCCACCGGCTGGTCCCCCGCGTAGAGCGTGGAGACCACGGCACGGCAGCCGGCCGCGGACGACTGGCACAACTCCTCCAGCACCGCCTGGATCCACGGTGTCCGGAACCGGTCGTACTGCTGCGTCCGGCGATACTGGGCCGACTTCCAGCGCCGCAGCGCGAGCATCGCGCCCTCGGTGCGGTCGTCCCACTCGAACCGCTCCTCGCCGAGCTCACGCACCATGCGGCGCTGCTTACGGAGCGACTGCCGGATCAGATTCCCATCGGTCATCCGGCCGTCGACGTAGCTCTGATAGCCCTTCGACAGGTCGATGATCGGAGACTTGGCCATCCGCGCCTGGTACGGCGCGAAGGGTGGCTGGTCGGCCATCAGATGATCGAATTCCCAGACGGCCAGACCGCACGCCTTCAACAGCCGGATCGGATCCCAGTCCAGGCCGGGCCGGTGCACCAGGCCCTGACAGTCGGAGATGCCGGCGCCGATCGGCACTCCGATCACCCGATGCCGCACCTCGTACGGGAAGAAGCCGACGGTCTCCGGGCCGTCCTGCAGCACCGCGACGCGGGCGGTCGGGCGGCTCCGGCCGACCGCGAGGGTGAATTCCGGGGCGAGGAAGGGATTCTGCAGCCTCGGCTGCGACTCCTGCATCTGCCGCCACTCGGCGAGCTCGGCCGCGCCGAGCTCGCTCGGACGGACAACGGAGATCTGCATCAGTCGCCTCTTTCAGGGGCAGCGCCGTCTTCGCCGCGTTTCATCGTGCCCGCTGCCGAAGGAAAGGTGAACCGCGGCCGGTGTCGGCTAGCCGTCTCCACATGTGGCCTCATGGCGGCCCTTCGGCACCGTTCGGAGGACCGGGGGTTCATCGGGCTCGACCCACGGACGGCCGGGAGCCCGGAGGCATCGTGTCGTCGACGCCGAGAGGCGGGTGGCCGAGCGCCGGTGTCCATGGCTTCCTCCGGACGTACCGTGACGCGACCGACGGTGCGCGCCAGTTGTGCGATGACCGGGCAGCGCGCTCAGTAGGCTCCGGAGCTTCGGACGACGGCGCTCAGCGTACGGACCAGGATCACCAGGTCCATGGTCAGCGACCAGTTCTCCACGTACGACAGGTCGAGCCGGATGGACTCCTCCCACGACAGGTCGGACCGACCGGAGACCTGCCACAACCCGGTCAGTCCCGGCTTGACCACCAGACGCCGGCGCATGTCCGACGGATAGTTGGCCACCTCCCGCGGCAGCGGCGGCCGCGGTCCGACCAGCGACATGTCGCCCCTGAGCACGTTAATGAGCTGGGGAACCTCGTCCAACGACAGCCGGCGCAGCCATCGCCCGACCGGAGTTACCCGGGGGTCCTGACGCATCTTGAACAGCTCGCCGTCGCTCTCGTTGCGGTCGAGCAGCTCCGCCAGGCGTTCCTCGGCGTCCACGTACATCGTCCGGAACTTGTAGATGACGAACGGCCGGCCGTTCTTGCCCACCCGGACCTGGCGGAAGATGGCGGGGCCACCGGCGCCGGGACTCAGCCGGACCAGTGCGGCGATCGCGAGCAGGATCGGGGCGACGAGAACCAGCAGCAGGAGCGCAGTCACCCGGTCGAAGACCGCCTTGACCACCCGCCGGCCGCCCTTCAGCCGCGGGTGCTCCACGTGCAGCATCGGCAACCCGTCCACGGGACGGACGGTGGTGCGGTCCCCGGCCACGTCCACGAGGTTGCTGGCGACGATGAGGTCGACCTCGTCGCGTTCGAGCTGCCAACCCAGCCGGCGCAGGGCGGCACCCGCCATCTCCGGACAGGACAGCACGACGACCGTGTCCGCACGCGCACCGGCGACGGCCGTCGACACCTCGGCGAAGGTGCCGAGGATGGGCGGCAGCTCGCCGTCGCGCCGCTCCGCGAGCCCCCCGGTCGGGTGCGGGAGGCAGGCGCCGACCACGCCGAGCCCGTGGTAGCACTCGCGGCGCAGCCTCCTCGTCATCTCCGCGACGGCGACCTCGTGCCCGACCAGGATCACCCGGTGCAGCCGCTCACCGCGTGCCCACGAGCGGTGCAGCTGCTGGCGGACCAGGTACCGCATCGCGACGCCGGCGACGGTGACCAGTGGCATCGCGATGATCACGTAGCCTCGGGCGAGCCGGAAATCGAACGCGAGAGAGACCATCGCCAACGTGGCGGTAATGGCGAGGCCCGTTTGGAACACCCGGGCGTACTCATCATTCCCCACGAATAGATAGCGCGATTCGTACGCTCGGTTGAGGGTGAGCGCCAGCACCCAGGCGAACGGCAGCGCAAGGGTGAGCCAGAGATAGCCACGGTTGTACGGCTCCGCCGTCGCCGAGCCGAATCGAAGGCTCAGCGCCACCCCGGCCGACCCCAGGCTGACCACGAAGTCGACGAGGCAGAGTGTGGCCACGTAGCGCGACTGCCAACCCGTCCGCGCCGGCGTGATCGAATGGCCGGTCGGCGACCGCCCGCCGTGTCGGGTTGCTATGTCGTCGATGACCTGCGCAGCTTCCACCGATATGCACCGCCCCCACGTACACAGGCCGACCAAGCCGTGCCCCTACGGCTCGTCGTCCGTTCGAGTCGGTGAGGTACCCGCGACGACTGCGCATCCGGCAGCGCGGTGCCCCGGAAGCGTAGGCGGGACCGACTGAAGTATGAGCATGCTGACCGCGCACTCAGTGCGCCAGCATCGCTTTCGGCATTTCTGGACTGAAGTCGAATTGCCGACAACCCAAAGGCTGACCGGCGTCAGGCCCGGCACCGATTCGGTGTTCCATAATGGTCCATCCAGTTGCCCGGACAACCCATCGAGGCAATCACGAGCAACTTTCGGACGTCAGGAAGGTCGCTCTACGGCGACACCACCTGGCCGAGCGCCCACCGCGGGTGAGCCCGTCAGGCGGGCAGTTCCAGCACGTACTCCTCCACCTCGGCGCCGCGGCCGTTGGCATACCCGGAGTCCTCGCCGACCACCACGAAGCCGCA
Organism: Micromonospora mangrovicola; assembly: GCF_047200535.1. Lineage (NCBI taxonomy): Bacteria > Bacillati > Actinomycetota > Actinomycetes > Micromonosporales > Micromonosporaceae > Micromonospora > Micromonospora mangrovicola. The sequence continues at coordinate 4,473 of NZ_JBJZOG010000015.1, forward strand.
CTTGCGGAGCACGGCGAGGGACGCGGCGTTGTCCTTCGCGGCGCGGGCGTGCACCGGCCGCTGCGGCAGCTCGCGCAGCAGCGCCGCGAGGGCGGCGGTGGCGTGCCCCCGGCCCCAGCGGGCCGGATCGATCCAGTAGCTGACCTCGGTGCGCTCCCCCACCGGGAAGGCCGCGACGCGACCGACCACCTCGCCGTCGACGGTGACGGTGCGGTTGACGATGCGCTCGTCGGCGCGGATACGCGCCCAGTGCGCGTCGAACGCGGCCCGGTCGGAGGGATCCTCCGGGACGAACGCGGCCATCCAGTTGGCCTGCGGGTCCTGCTCATGGCCGAAGAACACGGGCAGGTCCTCGTCGCGCACCGGGCGCAGCCGCACGTCACTGGTCACCGGCGCAGGATACGCCGGCCCGCCGACAGAATCGGGACCTCTGGCCCCGCGCCGGTCCCGTCCGGCCCTGCCGCCCCCGCCCCGCCCATCGGTACCAAGGAATGGAACGACGTGTCCCGTGGCGAGCCGAGTGGAGGCCGGACCATGTCGAAGTACGTCTACGACTTCATCGAGGGTGACCGGAGCCGGGCCGACCTGCTCGGTGGCAAGGGCGCGAACCTGGCCGAGATGACCCGGCTCGGGCTGCCCGTCCCGCCCGGATTCACGATCAGCACCGGGGCCTGCCGGGTGTTCCTGGCCACCGGGTCACCGCCGGCCGGACTGTTCGAGGAGGTCAACGCACACCTGCGGGAGATCGAGGCCCGGCTGGGCCAGTGGCTCGGTGACCCCCGCGATCCGCTGCTGCTGGCCGTCCGCTCCGGCGGCCGGTACTCGATGCCGGGAATGATGGAGACCATCCTCGACATCGGGTTGAACGACGCCACGGTGGGCGGCCTGGCCGCGCGCAGCGGCGACGAGCGGTTCGCCTGGGACTCGTACCGGCGGTTGATCCAGATGTTCGGCCGCACCGTGTACGGCGTGCCGGCCGAGGAGTTCGAGCACGAGCTGGCGGCGGTACGGGCCACCGCCGGGCCGGGCGGGCCGGGCGCCGGGCAGCTGCGCGACCTGGTCGAGACGTACAAGAAGATCTTCGCCCGGCACGTCGGGCACGACTTCCCACAGGCCCCGCACGAGCAGCTCTTCCTGGCCATCCGGTCGGTGTTCGAGTCGTGGCACTCCGAGCGCGCCCGGATCTACCGACGGCAGGAGCGCATCCCGGACGAGCTGGGCACCGCGGTCAACGTGATGGCGATGGTCTTCGGCAACCTGGGACCGGACTCCGGCACCGGGGTGGCGTTCACCCGGGACCCGGCCACCGGCGCTCCCGGCGTGTACGGCGACTACCTGCCCGACGCGCAGGGCGAGGACGTGGTGGCCGGCATCCGCAACACCATCCCGCTGGCCGAACTGGAGCGGATCGACCCGGTGAGCTTCCACCGGCTGCGGGAGATCATGGCGACCCTGGAGCGGCACTACCGGGACCTGTGCGACATCGAGTTCACCATCGAGCGCGGCAAGCTGTGGATGCTGCAGACCCGGGTCGGCAAGCGCACCGCGGCCGCGGCGTTCGTGATCGCCGCGCAACTGGTCGACGAGGGACTGATCACCCCGGACGAGGCGCTCACCCGGGTCACCGGGGCGCAGCTGGCCCAGTTGATGTTCCCCGCGTTCGACCTCGCCGGCGCGCCCGAGCCCCTCGCCGTCGGGGTGGGCGCCTCGCCGGGCGCCGCCGTGGGGCAGGTGGTGTTCGACTCGGCCGCCGCCGCGGCCGCCACCGACCCGGTGATCCTGGTCCGCCGGGAGACCAACCCGGACGACCTGCCCGGCATGATCGCCGCGGCCGGGGTGCTCACCACGCGGGGCGGTAAGACCTCGCACGCCGCCGTGGTGGCCCGGGGCATGGGGCGGACCTGCGTGTGCGGTGCGGAGGCGGTCGACATCGATTCCGGGCGCGGCGAGTTCGCCGTGGGCGACCGGGTGGTCCGGGCCGGTGACGTCATCTCGATCGACGGGACCAGCGGCCGGATCTGGCTCGGCGCGGTACCCGTGCAGCCCTCCCCGGTGGCTCGCTACCTGGCCGGCGAGCTGAGCCCGGAGGCGGACCCGCTGGTCGCCGCGGTGCACCGGCTGCTCAGCCACGCCGACGCGGTCCGCGGGCTGGGCGTGCGCGCCAACGCGGACACCCCGGAGGACGCCCGCCGGGCGCGCCGCCTCGGCGCCACCGGCATCGGGCTGTGCCGCACCGAGCACATGTTCCTCGGCGCGCGCCGGGAACTGGTCGAGCGGCTGATCCTGGCCGACGGCCCGGCCGCCCGGGAGGCCGCGCTGGCGGCGCTGCTGCCGTTGCAGCGGGCCGATTTCGTCGGCATCCTCGCCGCGATGGACGGGCTGCCGGTGACCATCCGGCTGCTCGACCCGCCGCTGCACGAGTTCCTGCCCCCGCTGCCCGAGCTGACCGCCCGGGTGGCCCGTGCCGAGGCGCGCGGCGAGGACCCGGGCCGGGACGCGACACTGCTGGCCGCGGTGCGCCGGATGCACGAGGCGAACCCGATGCTGGGGTTGCGCGGCGTCCGGCTCGGGCTGGTGGTGCCGGGCCTGTTCGCGATGCAGGTGCGAGCGGCGGCCGAGGCGGCCGCCCAGCGGGTCCGCGCCGGCGGCGACCCGCGTCCGGAAATCATGGTGCCGCTCGTCGGCGACGTCCGGGAACTCGCCGCGGTCCGGGTCGAGGTCGAGCGCGTGCTCGCCGAGGTCGACGGCGCGCCGGAGATCCCGATCGGCACGATGATCGAGGTGCCCCGGGCGGCGTTGACCGCCGGGGAGATCGCCGCGGAGGCACACTTCTTCTCCTTCGGCACCAACGACCTGACCCAGACCACCTGGGCGTTCTCCCGCGACGACGTGGAGGGCTCGTTCTTCGGGGCGTACCTGGAGCGCGGGATCTTCCCGGTGTCGCCCTTCGAGAGCATCGACTCGAAGGGCGTCGGGCGGCTGGTCCGGCTGGCCGTCGCCGAGGGCCGGGCGGCCCGTCCGGAGCTGACCGTCGGGGTCTGCGGGGAGCACGGCGGCGACCCCGACTCGGTGGCGTTCTTCGCCGGGGCCGGGCTGGACTACGTCTCCTGCTCGCCGTACCGGGTGCCGATCGCCCGGCTGGCCGCCGGCCGGGCGGCCGTCGAACCCGGCACCGGCACGTCCGACTCCCGTTAGGAGGGCAACGCGATGACCGCCATCTTCAACCCGACCGGGCTGGCCCCGGTGAGCCCGGTGCCGGCCCCGCCGGCACCGGCGGCCGCCCCGCCGGCCCCGACCCCGGGTCCGGTCGGCCCGGTGCTGGAACTGCCCGGCACGCCGGGCGCCGCGCTGGTGCCGGTGACCCGCGAGGGCCGGCCGGTCGGTGCGTTCGTGCTGTCCGGCGGGCGGATCCGGTACCGGCGGGTGGTCGATCCGGACCGGCTCGTCGCGGCCGCCGCCGGGGCGATCGCCGTCGCCGTCCTCGCCGCCGCCGGGGTGGCGGTGGCCCGCCGTAAGCCGCCCGCCATCGGCACGGTGCGCATGGGCCCGGGCGGCTGGGTGAGCCTGCGCGGCGTCCGCCCGCCCTCGTTGCGGCCGGAGCCCGGCCGGCCCTGGTGGGCCCGGGTGCTGCGGGCACGCCGGCTGGTGGTCGAAAGTTGAACCCGACCGCCGCCGGGCGGCAGCGTCGCCCCGGTGGCGCCCGGCCAGCGGCAGCGTCGCTCGACGGCACCCGGCGGCACCCGGCGGGCGCTGCGCCGAGCCGGCGACCAGCGAACGGGCGACGTCACCCGCGTGGTGGACCGGCGCCGGGACCGACGCCGGACATACCGGGTGAGGGCGGAGGATCGGCGGGTGAACAGGATGCGCCAGTGCTGGCGGGGCCCGGCAGCCCCGACGCGCACCGCCGGTACCGCCGTCGCCGGCCCGACGGTGGCCGGCCCGCGAGCTCTCGGGCCGACCGCGGCCGCCCCGCTGGCGCTCGCCGCGGCGGCGCTCGGCGCGGTGGCGGTCGGCACGTTGGTGATCGGCCGCCTGGCCATCCGGCGGGCGGTGATCCGAGAACTGCGCATCGGCCGGCTGGAGGTGGCCGAACTGGTCGTGGGGCGGACCGAACCGGCGGAGGAGGCGGACGGATAGCGGACAGCATCCACTGTGGCCGCCGGTGGTGGCGGCCGCTGGGCCGACGCGGACCACGTCCCGACGCGGGCCAGGTCCGGTACGTCGCGTCCGCCGTCGGCCGCTTCCTCGGCCGGGAGCGGGCGATGGGTCCTGCTCGCCGTGGTCGCGGCCCTCTCCGTCCGGGAGCGTGGCGGACCGGATCCGCGCCGCCCCGCCCGTCGGGGCGGTGCCGGCGCCGCGGCGGTACGGCAAGCCGCGGCTCAGCTCGCCACGGACGTCGGGTAGGCGTACAGGTCGAGCAGGCGTACCCGGGACGCCTGGAGCCGGTCCACCACCACGCTCATGAAGCGGGTGGTGAGCTGACGACCGAGGGTGTCGTCGGACTCCATCAGCCGGCGCACGCCGGCGGCGTCGAACTCGACGGCGGTGCTGCGCTGCACGGCGACCGCGCCGAACTGCCAGCGGTACGGCGGGAAGAGCCAGGACCAGCCGAGCACGCCGCCCGGGCCGATCGTCTCGATCCCCACGTCACCGCGGCCGGGCACCGGGAAGTCCAGCGCCACCTCGCCCGCGCGGACCAGCCAGAACCGCTCGGCCGGCTGGCCGGCGACGAACAACCGGTGCCCGGGGTGCCACGCCACCGGACGGGCGTAGCCGGTCAGCCGGGGCAGCCACTCCTGCGGCAGTCCGGCGAGGAAGGGGTGTGCGCGGAGCATCTCCAGCGGGGTCATCACGCCTCCAGGATCGGGAGCGGGACCCGGCCACCGACCGGGTCCCTGGCGGGCGTTGGTCACTTCTCGGTGCCGTACTCCACGGTGATCGGAATCTCCCGTGCGATCGGCTCGGCAGCGCCGACGGTCGCGGTGATCTCGAGGATGCCGTTCGCGTAGCGGGCCGCGATGGTCTCCTCCTTCACCCCCGCCGGCAGCGGGAGGAGCCGGGAGAACGAGCCGTAGTGGAACTCGGAGTGGACCTTGTCCGCGTGACTCTCCCGGCGGACCACGTCCAGCCGCAGGCTCTCGCCGGTACGCGTGATGCGCACGTCCTTCGCCGGGTCGATGCCCGGGAGTTCGGCGCGGACGACGTACCGTTCACCGTCGAGGTAGTCCTCGATCCGGATGGTCGGCGCCAGCATCGGCAGCCAGGACAGGTTGTTCCAGTCGAACGGCGCGAGAGTGCCGCCCCGGAACTTGGTGACAGTGGACATTTTCGACCTCCTTGTCGATCGTCCCGACTCCATCCCACTCCGGTCCGGCCCGAACCGTCAGGGCCGATGGTCCCGGGTGGCGCGGGCGCAAGGCCCCTGCCGGCCGGCCGCCGCCCGGAGCAGGCTGGAGGTGGACGAAGGAGGACGTGATGACCGACAGAGCTGGTGCCCCCGTCGTGGTGGGCGTGGACGGTTCCCCCTCTGCGCTGGACGCGGTGCGGGTGGCCGCGCGGGAGGCGGTGGCCCGGCACCGGCCGCTACGGGTGGTGAACGCGTTCCTGTGGCCGCTGCTCGGCACGCCGCTCGGCCCGGTCTCCGCCGCGTTGCCCGACGACGGGCTGCGGCAGGAGGCCGGGAAGCTCGTCGGGGAGGCGGCGGACGAGGCCCGCAAGATCGACGCCGAGCTCCGGGTGACCGGCGAGGTGGTCGACGGTGGGCCCGTCGCGGTGCTGCTGCGGGAGAGCCGGAACGCCGCGCTGCTGGTGCTCGGCCACCGTGGCCTGGGCGGCTTCGCCGAGCTGCTGGTCGGCTCGGCGGCCGTGCAGCTCTCGGCCCGGGCGGACTGCCCGGTGCTGGTGGTGCGGAGCGAGCCGCGCGCCGACGGTCCGGTCGTCGTCGGGGTGGACGGCTCCGCCCTCTCCGGCGAGGCGATCGGCTTCGCCTTCGCCGAGGCGGCGCAGCGCGGCGCCGAGCTGGTCGCCGTGCACGCCTGGCTCTACCCGTCCCCGGTCGGCCCGGGTGACATCGTGCCGCTGGCGTACGACCCGGAGAAGCTGCGCGCCGAGGAGGAGCGGGTGCTCGCCGAGGCGGTGGCCGGCTGGGCCGACCGCTACCCGGAGGTCCGGGTACGGCAGAAGCTGGTGGCCGCCTCGCCGGCCCGGGCCCTGGTCGAGGAGTCGACCGACGCGCAGTTGACCGTCGTCGGCGCGCACGGCCGGGGCAGCCTGGGCGGGCTGCTGCTCGGTTCGGTCAGCCACGCGGTGCTGCACCACTCGCGCAGCCCGCTGGCCATCGTCCGGCACCACAAGGACCGGGTAGCCGCCTGACCCGGACCGGGTCCGCGCCGGCCACTCTGCTGGCCGGCGCGGATCGTTGCCGTGCGGGCGCCGGCTCCGCCCCGCCGGACGGTGGTGCACCCGGCGGGCGGCCCCCGCGCCGGCAGCGCGGTGCGCCACGAGCGGCGTCGGGCGTCGCGGGGACGCCGCGAGCGGGTCCGGCGGCGATCCGGCGCGGGCTTGTCGGGGCAAATACGCTCCGACGGGGACGCCGCCGCCGAGAATGGCCTGAGCCGACCGGAAGGGATTTCGATGAACCGACCAGTCGTGGTGGGCGTCGACGGATCGTCGTCCAGCCTGACCGCCGCCGAGCATGCCGCGCGGGCCGCCGTCGCGCGGTCCCGGCCGCTGCACCTGGTGCACGGCTACCTGCACCCGCTCGGCTACGGCGTGCCGCTCAACCCGTACGACCTCGGGGTGCCGGCGCCCACCGAGGAGGCGCAGAAGATGCTCGAGCAGGTGGCGGCCGAGCTGACCGACCGGCATCCCACGCTGGCGGTGCAGGTCCGCCAGGTGGCCGGCGGGCCCGGCGCCACGCTGGTCGAGGAGTCCCGCCGGGCCGACCTCGTGGTGGTGGGCAGCCGGGGGGTGGGTGGCTTCGCCGGGCTGCTGCTCGGCTCGGTCAGCAACCAGGTGGCCCAGCACGGGCATTGCCCGGTGCTGGTGGTGCGCCCCGCCGAGCAGCCGATCCCGATGGGCGGGCCGGTGCTCGTCGGGGTGGACGGCTCCGAGTCGGCGGCGCACGCCGTCCGACTCGCCGCCGACGAGGCGGTGCGTCGCGACACCGATCTCGTGCTGGTGCACGTCCGCCCGCCGGAGCGGGGCGGCCCGGCGCCGGAGGAGGCGGCGGAGGCGGCAGCCGCCGGGCAGGCCGAGTCGACGGAGCTGCTGGCCGGGGCCGCCGCCCGGATCCGGTCGGACCACCCGGTGCTCAGCGTGGTCGAGCGGCCGGTGCGGGCCGCCTCGGCGGAGCAGGCGCTGATCGCGGCCAGCGGCGAGGCGGCCCTTCTGGTCGTCGGATCGCGGGGCCGGGGCGGGTTCGCCGGGCTGCTGCTCGGCTCGGTCAGTCAGGCCCTGGTGCAGCACGCCCACTGCCCCGTGCTGGTGGCCCACCCGTACGAGGCGGGAGGCTGAGGCCACGCCGCGAGGCAGCTGGGCGGACGGGCCGGGTCAGGCGGGGTCGCGGCCGGCGAGCAGCTCCTCGAAGCTGGTGGTGAGGGCGAACGGGTCGGCCGGGCCGGTCGCCGCCGGACGGCGGTCCACCTGCTCGGCCAGCTCGACGCCGGCCCGCCGCAGCCGGGCCCGCAGCGCCCCGTCGGCGCCCTCGCCGGACCAGTCCTCCGGGGCGGCGAAGACCGCCGTCGGCACGACCACCGCCCGCAGGTACGCGAACATCGGCCGGACGGCGTGCTCCAGGGCCAGCGAGTGCCGGGCGGTGCCACCGGTGGCCCCGATCAGCACCGGCCGGTCGGTCAGGGCGTCCCCGTCGACCACGTCGAAGAACGACTTGAACAGCCCGTTGTACGAGGCGTTGAAGATCGGGGTGACGGCGATCAGGCCGTCCGCCCCGGCGACGGTGTCCAGCGCCTCCCGCAGGGCGGTCGACGGAAAGCCGGTGAGCAGGTGGTTCACCACGTCGTGGGCGTGGTCACGCAGCTCCACCGGGCGGATCTCCACCTCGGCGCCGCGCCGGACCAGCTCGTCGCGGGCGGCCGCGGCGAGCTGGTCGGCGAGCAGCCGGGTCGAGGACGGCTGGCCGAGGCCGGCCGAGACAACGGCCAGGGTGCGGGTGGTCATCGAGCCTCCTCGGGTGCCTGGCCGGTCACGTCGTCGACGGCGTGCACGGTGCTGTCGGTGCTGTCGGTGCGGCCGCCGGCCGCGGCCAGCAGCGAGGCGTGGGTGGGCGCGTCGGGCACGTGCGCCGGGCGCAGCGAGTCGAACTCCTTGCGGAGCACCGGCACGACCTCCTCGCCGAGCAGGTCGAGCTGCTCCAGGACGGTCTTCAGCGGCAGCCCGGCGTGGTCGATCAGGAAGAGCTGGCGCTGGTAGTCGCCGACGTACTCGCGGAAGCCGAGGGTGCGGTCGATGACCTGCTGCGGGCTGCCCACGGTCAGCGGTGTCTCGCGGCTGAACTCCTCCAGCGACGGTCCGTGTCCGTAGACGGGGGCGTTGTCGAAGTACGGCCGGAACTCGCGGACCGCGTCCTGGGAGTTCTTCCGCATGAAGACCTGCCCGCCGAGACCGACGATGGCCTGGTCGGCGGAGCCGTGGCCGTAATGCTCGAAGCGCTGCCGGTAGAGGCCGACCATCCGCTGGGTGTGCTCCTTGGGCCAGAAGATGTGGTTGGCAAAGAAGCCGTCGCCGTAGTACGCGGCCTGCTCGGCGATCTCGGGGCTGCGGATCGAGCCGTGCCAGACGAACGGCGGCACGCCGTCGAGCGGGCGTGGGGTGGAGGTGAACGACTGCAGCGGGGTGCGGAACCGGCCGGACCAGTCGACCACGTCCTCGCGCCACAGCCGGCGCAGCAGGTCGTAGTTCTCGATGGCCAGCGGGATGCCGTTGCGGATGTCCTGCCCGAACCACGGGTAGACCGGGCCGGTGTTGCCGCGCCCCATCATGAGGTCCACCCGGCCGTCGGCCAGGTGCTGGAGCATCGCGTAGTCCTCGGCGATCTTCACCGGGTCGTTGGTGGTGATCAGCGTGGTCGAGGTGGACAGCAGCAGCCGCTCGGTGCGGGCGGCGATCCAGCCGAGCATGGTGGTCGGCGACGACGGCACGAACGGCGGGTTGTGGTGCTCACCGGTGGCGAAGACATCGAGCCCGACCTCCTCGGCCTTGAGCGCGATGGCCGTCATGGCCTTGATCCGCTCATGCTCGGACGGCAGCCGCCCGTTGGTCGGGTCGACCGTGACGTCGCCGACGGTGAAGACTCCGAACTGCATGACCAGCTCCTCGCATGACGTCCGGTCCGGTTCGGCCCGGGATCGCACCGCACAACATATTTGACGAGTCAACTATTCCGGTCGAGGAGACGGGCGCCCATGCGCCCGTCCTGCTCAGTGGCACCCGTCACAACCCTGGCCTCGACGCCGGCGGGCCGGCTACAGACTGGAGCAGTGCGACGGTCAGGGTGGTGGACGCGGTGGCGGGCGCTTCCCCGCTGGGCCCGGTGGACCGTGGGCGGCTACGCGGCCCTGCTGGCCTGGGGCGGCGGCGTGCACGTGGTCGACCTGGCTGTCGGCGGCACCGGCCCGTACCCCTGGGCACCCTGGTGGATGGCCGCGTACCTCGTCTCGCTGACGGTGGCCGACCCGGTCGCGACCGTGCTGCTGCTCGCCCGGCGGCGGGCCGGCATGGACCTGGCCTGCCTGATCCTGGTCACCGATGCGGCCGCCAACGGCTGGGCGCTCTACGCCCTCGGCGGCGGTGACGCCGTGACGCGGGTCGGACACGCCACCGCCACGGCCGTCGCGCTGGGGAGCCTCGTGGCCCGCCGGGCACTGCGCCCCCACCTGCTTCCCGGACGCGCCGGGACCGACGCTACCGACCTGGAAGGGCGTCCGGACACGGCGGCCAACCGCCGGAGACACGCACCTGATCGATGATCGGGTCACTCCGGGCAGGTGCCCGTCAGCCGCCGGCCACCGGCGGGAGCACCGGCACCTCGGCGCCGTCGGCGACGGGGCCCGCCGCCCTCCCCGCACAAGGTCCGTTCAGCGCCGGACGCGGGGCACGTGCCGGCGGTAGGCACTGACCGTCGGATCGCCGGCGAGCCAGAACCGCCACGGGACGTCGTGCGCCCCGGTGACGCCGACCCGGGGACCGGCCGCGATCGCCGCCTGCGGCGCCGGGGCGACCGCCGGCCGCAGCCGGACCGGACCGTCGCCGAGCAGGTCCGCGCCGTAGGCCGAGCGGTCGATGCCGAGCGCCGCGCAGAGCCGGGCCGGGCCACGGGCCAGGTCCACGTCGCGGCGTACGGCGGGGCGACGGGCCCGGGCGAGGTCGGGGCCGTCGACCACCTCACCGGCCCGCAGCAACACCGCCGACGCCTCGCCGTCCGGCCCGGTGACCACGTTGACGCACCAGTGCATGCCGTAGGTGAAGTAGACGTAGGCGTGCCCGGCCGGACCGAACATCACGGCGTTGCGCGGGGTACGTCCCCGGTGGGCGTGCGACGCCGGGTCCCCGGCGGTGCCGGCGTACGCCTCGACCTCGGTGATCCGGACGGTGACGCCGTTGCCGGTGAGCCGGCAGCCGAGCAGCCCCCGGGCGGCGGGAACCACCGGGCCGGCGAGCAGGTCGGAGAGGGTGGCGAGGTCGGTGCCGGTCACGGGGGAACCCTATCCGGCCGCCGGAAGATGAACACAAGTTGCTTTCAACAAGGCGTTGACAAGACCATGTTCAAGAATGTCTGATGGATGACATGGTCACGCTGAACAACGACCCGTTCACCGCTCCGGATGCTGCCCAGGCGCGCGCACACCGCAACTACGCGGCGCTGATGCGGATCGCGGAGCGGCACGCGGGCACGAACGCCCGGCGCCGGCGGTACGCCCACCCCGACGTCCCGGACGCGTACGAGGCGGCGACCCTGGTGATGGCCCTGGCGGGCGGGGCGGACCTGGAACCGGGCGAGGAGACGGTCGACCAGGCCGACCTGATGGCCGCGCTGACCCTGATCCCGCACGTCCGCTCGGACGTGGACACGCTGGAGGCGGGGCTGTTGCAGACGGCCCGCAGCCGGGGCATGACCTGGCAGGCGATCGCGTTCGGGCTGGGGCTGGGCAGCGCCCAGGCGGCCCGGCAGCGCTACGAACGGCTGACCGTACGCACCGGCACCGGCGACTGAGCCGGGGCCGACCGGAGTACCCGCCGGCGGTCGAACGGCCGGGTGAGCTGCCGGGGTGGGCCGGCCGGACCGCGGCGGCTCACCCGATCCGCCCCGGCAGCCGGGACAGCCACTTCCGCTCCACCTCGGCCAGCAGGTCGACCCCGTCGCGGCGGGCGAGCAGCAGCACGTGACAGAGCACGTCGGCCAGCTCCGCCCGGTACGCCGCCTCGCGCTGGTCCGCGGTGAGCCCCTTGTCCCGGGCCTGACCGGCGCGCATCAGGTACGCCTGGGTCAGCTCCCCGACCTCCTCCTGGAGCTTCAGCAGATACCAGGGATCGGCGCGGTCGATGCCGTGCCGGGAGGCGTACCGGTCGGAGACGGCGGCCACCTCGTCGGCGAGCCGGCGCAGGTCGGTGGTCACGCCCGGCAGTATGTCAGACAGCGCGTCCGGCGTGGGCTGTCGGACCGGGAGCCGAGACTGTCCGGGCAACCGACGCTGGAGGATGCGATGACCCGCGAGGAGATGCTGGCGTACTGCCTGGGCAGGCCCGGGGCCTGGCTGGACCGCCCGTGGGAGGGGGACGAGGTGGTGAAGGTGGGCAGCCGGATCTTCGCCTTCCTCGGCTCGCCCGAGGGCGACGCGCGGATGGGGGTCAAGTGCGGCCCGTCCCGGGAGGTGGCCGACGAGTGGCTGCACCGGTTCCCGGACGACGCCCGCCCCTCCCCCTACATCGGCCGGTCCGGCTGGAACACCCTGCGGCTGGACGGCGGCATCCCGGACGACGAGCTGATCGAGGCCGTCGACGGGTCGTACGAGGCGGTGCTGGCGAAACTGCCGAAGCGCGAACGCCCGACGGCCTGACCTCGCGCGGCGGACCGGCCGCCGCGCGAGGCGTCGAGGTCAGCGGGGCACGACCGGCTCGGCGGCCCAGTCCCGCCAGCCGACCAGCTTGTCTCCGGCGGCGGCGAGCTGGTCGGCCACCGGCCCGGGGCCGGTCGAGCCGGGGGTGGTCCGGGCCGCGAGGGCCGAGCGCACCGAGAGCACGTCGCGCACCGACGGGTCGAGGTGCTCGCTGACCGCGGCGAGGTCGTCGTCGGAGACCTCGTCGAGCGCGCAGTCGCGGGCGACGCAGAGCGCCACCAGCCTGCCGGTGATCTCGTGCGCGTCGCGGAACGGCACACCCCGGCGGACCAGCCAGTCGGCGACCTCGGTGGCGAGGGAGTAGCCGACCGGCGCGGCGGCGACCAGGCGGTCGACGCGTACGGTCATCGTGGAGATCATCCCGGCGAGGGCCGGCAGCAGCAGCTCCAGGGTGTCGACCGCGTCGAAGGCCGGCTCCTTGTCCTCCTGCATGTCCCGGTCGTAGGTCATCGGCAGGCCCTTGAGCATGGTGAGCACGCTCATCAGCCCGCCGACCAGCCGGCCGGACTTGCCCCGGGCCAGCTCGGCGATGTCCGCGTTCTTCTTCTGCGGCATGATCGACGACCCGGTGGCGAAGGCGTCGTCCAGCTCGACCCAGCCGAACTCCTGCGACGTCCAGAGCACCACCTCCTCGCCGAGGCGGGACAGGTGCACCCCGATCATCGCGGTGACGAAGAGGAACTCGGCGACGAAGTCCCGGTCGGCCACCGCGTCCATCGAGTTGGCGAAGGACGTGCGGAAGCCCAGCTCCTTGGAGACCGCCACCGGGTCCAGCGGCAGGCCGGAGCCGGCGAGCGCGCCCGCGCCGAGCGGGCTGATCGCGGCCCGGTGATCCCAGTCGCGCAGCCGCTCCAGGTCCCGCAGCAGCGGCTGCACGTGGGCGAGCAGCCAGTGCCCGAAGGTGACCGGCTGGGCGTGCTGGAGGTGGGTCATGCCGGGCGCGGCCGTGTCCACGTGCCGCCCGGCCTGCTCGACCAGGGCCTCGGCCAGCTCGACCAGCCGGGCGGCCACGCCACGGGCGTGGTCACGCAGGTAGAGCCGCAGGTCGGTGGCGACCTGGTCGTTGCGGGAGCGGCCGGCGCGCAGCTTGCCGCCGAGGCTGCCGAGCCGCTCCAGCAGGCCGCGCTCCAGCGCGGTGTGCACGTCCTCGTCATCGACGGTGGGCCGGAACGTCCCGGAGGCGCAGGCGGCCTCCAGGTCGTCCAGCGCGGCCAGGATCTCCCCCAGTTCCTCGGGGTCGAGCAGGCCGGCGCCGGCCAGCACCCGGGCGTGCGCCCGGGAGCCGGCGATGTCGTACGGGGCGAGGCGCCAGTCGAACTGGACGCTCACCGACAGCCGCGCGAGCGCCTCGGCGGGGCCGCCGGCGAACCGGCCTCCCCAGAGGCTCGTCCGGTTGGTGGCGGCGCTGTTCTCGGTCAGGCTCTTGTCGTCCACCCCACCCATTGTGGCAGCGCTCAACGTCAGGACTCCGCCCCACCCAGCCGGGCGTCCCGCGCGGCGGCCATCTTGCTGGGCAGGCCCCACAGCTGCACGAAGCCCTTGGCGCGGGACTGGTCGAAGGTGTCGCCGGTGTCGTAGGTGGCCATGCCGAAGTCGTAGAGGCTGGCCTCGGAACGCCGGCCGGTGACCACGGCCCGGCCGCCGTGCAGGGTGAGCCGCACCTCGCCGGAAACGTGCCGCTGGGCGTCGTCGATGAACGCGTCCAGGGCGTTCTTCAGCGACGAGAACCAGAGGCCGTCGTAGACCAGCTCGCCCCAGCGCTGGTCGACGCCGCGCTTGAACCGGGCCAGGTCCCGCTCGACGGTGACCGCCTCCAGCTCCTGGTGGGCGGTGATCAGCGCGATCGCGCCGGGTGCCTCGTACACCTCGCGGCTCTTGATGCCGACGAGCCGGTCCTCGACCATGTCCAGCCGGCCCACGCCCTGGGCGCCCGCCCGCCGGTTGAGCTCCAGGATCGCCTGGTACGGGGTGACCGTCTCGCCGTCGACGGCGACCGGCACGCCGGCGTCGAAGGTGATCACCACCTCGTCGGCGTCCCGCGGCTCGGCCGGGTCGGCGGTGTACGAGTAGAGGTCCTCGACCGGGCCGTTCCAGATGTCCTCCAGGAAGCCGGTCTCGACGGCGCGGCCCCACAGGTTCTGGTCGATCGAGTACGGCGACTTGGCCGAGACGTCGATCGGCAGGCCCTTCTCCTCGGCGAAGGCGATCGCCTTGTCCCGGGTCCAGGCGAAGTCCCGGGCCGGGGCGATGATCTTCAGGTCGGGGGCGAGTGCGCCCAGCCCGACCTCGAACCGGACCTGGTCGTTGCCCTTGCCGGTGCAGCCGTGCGACACGATGGTGCCGCCGTGCTGCTTCGCGGCGGCCACCAGGTGCTTGACGATCAGCGGCCGGGACAGCGCGGAGACCAGCGGGTAGCGGTCCATGTAGAGGGCGTTGGCCCGGATGGCCGGCAGGCAGTAGTCGGCGGCGAACTCGTCACGCGCGTCGATCACCTCGGACTCGACCGCGCCGCAGTCCAGCGCGCGCTGCCGGATGACGTTCATGTCCTCGCCGCCCTGGCCGAGGTCGACCGCGACCGCGATCACCTCGGCGCCGGTCTGCTCGGCCAGGTACGGGATGGCGACGGAGGTGTCGAGACCCCCGGAGTACGCCAGGACGACCCGCTCGGTCATGGTGTGCTGCTCCCTTCAACGATCTCTTCCCGGCGGGCCCACGCGGCGAGCTTGTCGCCCAACGCGGCGCCGCCGTCGGCCTCGCGGGCCACGACGAGGATGGTGTCGTCGCCGGCGATGGTGCCGACGACCTCGGACAGGCCCGCTCGGTCCAACGCGCTGGCCAGATAGTGGGCTGCGCCCGGCGGGGTGCGCAGCACGGCGATGTTGCCGCTGGAGTCGACCCCGTTGAGCAGTTCGCGCAGCAGCCGGACGAGCCGGGCCGGGGCTGCCTCGGCCTCGCGCAGCGGCCGGTGGCCGTCCTCGGGGATCAGGTAGACGCCCCGCCCGTCGCCGCCCCGGGCAGTGACCGCCCCGAGTTCCTTGAGGTCCCGGGAGAGGGTGGCCTGGGTGACCTGGATGCCGTCACCGGCGAGCAGGTCGGCCAGTTCGGTCTGCGAGTGGATGGCCCGGTCGCGGATCAACTCGACGATGCGGGCGTGCCGCGCGGCGCGGGTCAGCGGGGCGGTCATGATGTGGATGCCTCCAGGAGAAACGTCAGCAGCGCCTTCTGGGCGTGCAGGCGATTCTCCGCCTGGTCGAAGACGGCGCTGCGCGGCCCGTCGAGCACCTCGTCGGTGATCTCCTCGCCGCGGTGGGCGGGCAGGCAGTGCAGCACGATCACCTCGGGCCCGGCGTGGCCGAGCAACGCGTCGTTGACCTGGTACGGCAGGAACGGAGTGATCCGGTCGAGGCCGTCGGACTCCTGGCCCATCGAGGTCCAGGCGTCGGTGGCGACCACGTCGGCGGCGCGCACCGCCTCGACCGGGTCGGTGAGCACCCGGACGGAGCCGCCGGTGCCGGCGGCGAGCTTCTCGGCCCGGGCGACGATCTCCGGGTCGGGCTGGAACCCCACCGGGCCGGCGACCCGGACGTGCATCCCGGCGGTCACCCCGGCCAGCAGGTACGAGTGCGCCATGTTGTTCGCCGCGTCCCCGAGGTACGCCAGGGTGCGCCCGGCGGTGGCGCCGAACCGCTCCCGCACGGTGAGCAGGTCGGCCAGCAGCTGGCACGGGTGGTAGGTGTCGGTGAGCGCGTTGACCACCGGCACGGTGGCGTGCGAGGCGACCTCCGCGATCCGGTCGTCGCCGTGGGTGCGCAGCACGATCGCCGCGACGTAGCGGGAGAGCACCCGGCCCGCGTCGGCCAGGGTCTCGCCCCGCCCGAAGTGGGTGACCTGGGTGTCCACCACGAGCGGGTGGCCGCCCAGCTCGGCGATGCCGGCATCGAACGAGATCCGGGTGCGCAGGCTCTGCTTGTCGAAGAGCACCGCCACCGACCGCGGCCCCGCGAGGGGCCGGTACCCGAACCGGTCGGCCTTCATCCGGGCGGCCAGGTCGAGTACGGCGGACTGCTCGGCGGGCGACAGGTCGTCGTCGCGCAGAAAGTGCCGGATCATGCGGTGACCTCCGTCGGGGCGCTGGCGGCGTCGAGGGCGGCGGGGAGGGCGGCCAGGAAGGCGTCGGCCTGCTCGGCGCTGAGGATCAGCGGCGGGGCGAGCCGGACCACGCCGGGCTGCACCGCGTTGACCAGGAAGCCCGAGTCGCGCAGCGCACCCGCCACTTGGCCGGCGACCGGCGACTCGAGCACGACGCCGAGCAGCAGGCCGGCGCCGCGGACCTCGGCGACGAGCGGGTGGCCGAGCGCCTCGATCCCCCGCCGCAGCCGCTCCCCGATCCGCTTGACGTGGTCGAGCAGCCCTTCGTTGGCGATGGTGGCGATCACCGCGAGGGCGGCGGCGCAGCTGACCGGGTTGCCGCCGAAGGTGGTGCCGTGCGAACCG
This sequence comes from Micromonospora mangrovicola, assembly GCF_047200535.1. NCBI lineage: Bacteria > Bacillati > Actinomycetota > Actinomycetes > Micromonosporales > Micromonosporaceae > Micromonospora > Micromonospora mangrovicola. The sequence goes on from NZ_JBJZOG010000015.1 coordinate 21,101, forward strand.
GGGCCGAGCAGCTCGGCGGCCCGGCCGAAGGCCAGGCAGGCGCCGATGGGCAGGCCGCCGCCGAGCCCCTTGGCCAGGGTGACGAGGTCCGGCTCGACCCCCTCGGCCTGGTGGGCGAACCAGTGCCCGGTACGGCCGACACCGGTCTGCACCTCGTCGAGCACCAGCAGCGCGCCGTGCGCGGCGGTGATCCGCCGGGCCTCGGCGAGGTAGCCGGACGGCGGGACGACAACGCCGTTCTCGCCCTGGATCGGCTCGATGATCACCATGGCGGTGCCGTCGGTGACCGCCGCGGCGAGGGCGGTGGCGTCGCCGTACGGGACGTGGGTGACGTCGCCGGGCAGCGGGCGGAACGGGTCGGCCTTGGCCGGCTGGCCGGTGAGCGCCAGGGCGCCCATGGTCCGGCCGTGGAAGCCGCCCCGGGTGGCGACCACGTGGGTGCGGCCGGTGAGCCGGGAGAGCTTGAACGCGGCCTCGTTCGCCTCGGCGCCGGAGTTGGCGAAGAAGACCCGGCCGGGCCGGCCGGCGAGGGCCAGCAGCAGTTCGGCGAGGGCCACCGGCGGCTCGGCGACGAACAGGTTGGACACGTGCCCGAGGGTGGCGACCTGCTTGGAGACGGCGGCCACCACGGCCGGGTGGGCGTGGCCGAGGGCGTTGACGGCGATGCCGCCGAGCAGGTCGACGTACTCCCGGCCGGCCTCGTCGACCACGACGGCGCCGGAGCCGGCGACCAGCGCGAGCGGCGGCGTGCCGTAGTTGTCCATCATGGCCGCGCCCCAGCGCTGCACCAGGCTGCTCACTCCGCCACCCCGCCTTCCTTGTTCGCGGTTGCGGGGCTCGCGAGCTCACTCCTCGCGCTCACGAAGCCCTCCTTGTTCGCGGCTGCGGGGCTCGCGAGCTCACTCCTCGCGCTCACGACCATCGTGCCGAATCCTTCCGAGGTGAACACTTCGAGCAGCGTGGAGTGGGCGACCCGGCCGTCGACGACGTGCGCGGCGGGCACTCCCTGCCGCACCGCCCGCAGGCAGGCCTCCATCTTCGGGACCATCCCCGACTCCAGGGACGGCAGCAGCTCGGCCAGGTCGTCGGTGGTGATCTCGCTGACCAGGCTGGACGTGTCGGGCCAGTCCGCGTACAGGCCGGAAACGTCGGTGAGGACGACCAGCTTGCGGGCCTCCAGCGCGATCGCGAGCGCGGCGGCGGCGGTGTCCGCGTTGAGGTTGTGCAGCACCCCGTCGGCGTCCGGCGCGACCGTGGAGATCACCGGGATCCGGCCGGCCGCGATCAGGTCGGCCACCGCGGAGACGTTCACCGACTCCACGTCGCCCACCTGCCCGACGTCGACCGGTTCGCCGTTGACGTAGGCCGGGCGGCGCACCGCGGTGAACAGCCCGGCGTCCTCGCCGGACAGGCCGACCGCGAACGGGCCGTGCGCGTTGATCAGGCCGACCAGTTCCCGGCCGACCTGCCCGACGAGGACCATGCGGACGACGTCCATCGCCTCCGGGGTGGTCACCCGCAGGCCGCCCCTGAACTCGCTGGCGATGCCGAGCCGCCCCAGCATGGTGGAGATCTGCGGCCCGCCGCCGTGCACGACGACCGGCCTGAGGCCGACGTACCGGAGGAAGACCATGTCGGCGGCGAAGGCGCGCTGCAGCGCCGGGTCGACCATGGCGTTGCCGCCGTACTTGACCACGACGGTGGCGCCGGAGAAGCGGGCCAGCCAGGGCAGGGCCTCGATCAGTGTCTCGGCCTTGACCTGGGCCCGGGTGAGGTCCGCGGTGAGGTTCATGTCGAGTACGCCGAGTTCTCGTGGACGTACGCGTGCGACAGGTCGTTGGTCCAGATGGTCGCCGCGGCGTCGCCGGCGTGCAGGTCGATCCGGATGCTCACGTCCCGGCCGGCGAGGTCCACCTTGGCGCGGTCCTCGGCGGCGGCGCCGCCCCGGCACACCCAGACGCCGTTGACCGCGACGTCCACGCCGTCGGACTCGAACGCGGCGGCGGTGGTGCCGACGGCGGCGAGGATCCGGCCCCAGTTGGGGTCGTTGCCGAACAGCGCGGTCTTGACCAGGTTGTTCCGGGCCACCGAGCGGCCCACCTCCACCGCGTCGTCCTCGCTCGCGGCGCCGACCACGTCGACGGCGATCTGCTTGGTGGCGCCCTCGGCGTCGGCGATGAGCTGCTGGGCCAGGTCGTGGCAGGCGGCGGTGACCGCGGCGGTCAGCTCCGCCTCGCTGGGCTCGATGCCGGAGGCCCCGCTGGCCAGCAGCAGCACGGTGTCGTTGGTGGACATGCAGCCGTCGGAGTCGATCCGGTCGAAGGTGACCCGGGTGGCGGCGCGCAGCGCGGCGTCCAGGGTCTGCTGCCCGGCCACCGCGTCGGTGGTGAGCACGCAGAGCATGGTGGCCATCGCCGGGGCGAGCATGCCGGCGCCCTTGGCCATGCCACCGACGGTCCAGCCGCTGCCCGGGGCCACGGTCGTCTTGGGCCGGGTGTCCGTGGTCATGATCGCCTCGGCGGCGGCCCGGCCGCCGTCCCGGCCGAGGCCACGGACGGCGTTGCGGACGCCCGGCAGGAGCTTGTCCATGGGCAGCCGTTCGCCGATCAGGCCGGTGGAGCAGACCGCGACCTCGCCGGCCCCGACCATCAGCCGAGGGCTGCTGGCGGTGAGCGCGGCGGCGGTGTGCTCGGCGGTGGCGTGGGTGTCCTGGAAGCCGGCCGGGCCGGTGCAGGCGTTCGCGCCGCCGGAGTTGAGCACCACGGCGCGGACCACGCCGCCGCGCACGACCTGCTGGGTCCAGAGCACCGGGGCGGCCTTGACCCGGTTGGCGGTGAAGACACCGGCGACCCCGGCGTCGGGGCCGTCGTTGAGGACCAGGGCGACGTCGCCGGCGCCGCCGGCCTTGAGCCCGGCCGCGACGCCGGCGGCGCGGAAGCCCCGGGGGGTGGTGACTGTCATGGGGCCACTCCGAAGGTGGAGAGTCCGGTGGTCTCGGGGAGGTCGGACATCAGGTTGGCGTTCTGCACGGCCTGGCCGGCCGCGCCCTTGCCCAGGTTGTCGATGGCACTGACCACGATCACCCGGCCGGAGTCGACGTCGACGGTGGCCTGCAGGTGGCAGGAGTTGGAGCCGGCGGTGGCGGCGGTGTGCGGCCACGCCCCCTCGGGCAGCACGTGGACGAAGGGCGCGTCGGCGTAGGCCGCGGCGAGCACCTCGCGCGGGTCGGCGTCGCCGGTGGGCACGGCGGTGACGGTGGCGAGGATGCCCCGCGGCATGGGCGCGAGGACCGGGGTGAAGGAGAGGCTGGTCGCCCCGGTGGCCTGCTTGATCTCCGGCACGTGCTGGTGCGCGCCGACCTTGTAGGGCGACAGGTCGCCCATCACCTCGCTGCCGAGCAGGTGGGCCTTGGCGGCCCGGCCCGCGCCGGAGGTGCCGGAGGCGGCGACCACCACCACGTCGGTGGGGAGCACCGCGCCGGCGGCGATCAGCGGGGCCAGCGCCAGGGTGGTGGCGACCGCGTAGCAGCCGGTGCTGGCGACCCGGGTGGCGGCGGCGATCGCAGCCCGCTGGCCGGGCAGCTCGGGCAGGCCGTAGGTCCAGGCGCCGGCGTGCGTGCCGCCGTAGTAGGCGGCCCAACCGTCGGCGTCGCGCAGCCGGTGGTCGGCGCCGAGGTCGACCACCTTGACCGGGTCGGGGAGGGCCGCCGCGAGGGCCGCCGACCGGCCGTGCGGCAGGGCCAGGAAGACCAGGTCCGCGTCGACCAGGGTGGTCGGGTCGGTCGCCCCGAGCACCAGGTCCAGCCCGGCGAGCTGCGGGTGTACGGCGGCGACGGGCTGGCCGGCCGAGGAGTGGGCGGTGGCGGCGACGAGGTCGAACTCGGGGTGCCCGGCGAGCAGCCGCAGCAGCTCGCCGCCGGCGTATCCGCTCGCCCCGGCAACCGCAACCCGGATACCCATACTCACCTCCGCATGACTATGCAGAGGTTACCAGGACCGATCCACCGGCTGCAAGTTCATGCAGTATGATGCATGAAGCTGCACCGCCTGCCGACGGCGTTCGCCGTGACGACCACCGGGTGATCAGGTCCGCTTTCAGCTGGCGGAACCACTGTGCCCGGCAGCCGCGCCCACGGTCGTCGAGCGGATCGGAAGGCGAATCCGGCATGCGAATCCCTCGGCGTCTCTCGGGTCGAAGGACTGCATGCGCGCCCGCCCCACCGCCGGAGTGGATCTGTACGAATTCCGACCGGCCCCCGCCCGGCGCCGAAGCGCCGCAAGCCCTCCCGCCGGTCGGCGGGAGGGCTTGCGTCGCGGAACGTGGCTACGCGCCGCGCAGGGTCGCGCCGAAGCGCTCGGCGACGAGCGCGACCGCCGCGTCCCGGGCGGCCACCGCCTCCTCGACGGTCAGCGTCCGGTCCGGGGCCCGGAAGGTCAGCTTGTACGCCAACGACTTGCGTCCCGCGCCGAGCTGCTCGGAGGCGTACACGTCGAAGAGACGGACCCCCTCGAGCAGGTCGCCGGCCCCCTCGACGAGGGCCCGCTCCACCTCGACGGCCGGCACCGACTCGTCCACGACGAGGGCCACGTCGATCAGCGCCGGCGGGAAGGTGGAGATCGCCGGGCCGGCCATCAGCGCAGCGGCGGGCAGCGCATCCAGGTTCAGCTCCATCACGCTCGTCCGGCGGGGCAGCTCCAGCGTCGCCACCACAGCCGGGTGCAGCTCACCGGCGTACCCGACGGCGGCGCCGTCCACCAGCAGCTCGGCGCAGCGGCCGGGGTGCCACGGAGCCCGCTCGGCGGCCCGGACGGTGACCTGGTCGGCCGGGATGCCGGCGGCGGCCAGCACGGCCCGGCCGGCCTCGACGGCGTCCGCCCAGCCGGCCGCCCGGCCCGCGCCCCACCAGCCCGCCGGCTCGATCTCCCCGGCGAGCGCCACCGCGACGTGCCGCGGCTGGTCCGGCACCACCGCGTCGGCAGCGGCGAACTCCTCGTCGGTCGGGCGCCGGTCCACGCCCATGGCCGGCGGGGCGCCGACGCCCGGACGCGGGTGGAACACGGTGCCGATCTCGTAGATCGCCACGTCGCGCTGGCCCCGGGCGATGTTGCGCTTGAGGATGCCGAGCAGCGGGCCGAGCAGGGTGGTGCGCAGCAGCGGCTGCTCCTCGGACAGCGGGTTGGCCACCCGGACCGCCGGCCGGCGGGGGTCGCCGGCGGGCAGGCCGAGCTGGTCGGCGAGCTCGGGGGCGACGAACGGGTGGGCGAGGACCTCGACGTACCCGTGCTCGGCGAGCGACCGCGCGACCGCCCGCTGGCGCTGCTGCCGCCAGGTGAGGCCACGGCCGGGCGGCGCGGTGGGCAGCTCCGAGGGCACCCGGTCGTACCCGTCGAGGCGGACCACCTCCTCGACCAGGTCGGCCGGGTCGGTGAGGTCGGGCCGCCAGCTCGGCGGGCTCACGCCGAGCACCTCGGCGCCCCCGGCGGAGACGCCGACCTCGCCCGGGTCCTCGCCGAGCCGGTCGGTGCCCCGGGTGACCGTGCAGCCGACCTGCTCCAGCAGCTCGACCACCCGCTCCGTCGAGTAGGCCACCCCGACCCGGCGCGACGGCAGGTCGGCCGGCAGGGTGACCGGCGTACGCGGCCGGACGTGGTCGATGTCGAGGATCTCCTCGCCGACCGTGCCGCCCGCGTGCTCGGTGAGCAGCCTTACCGCCTTCTCCAGCGCGACCAGCGCGATCGCCGGGTCGACGCCCCGCTCCCAGCGCTTGGCCGCCTCGCTGAACAGCTTGTGCCGGCGGGCGGTGCGGCCCACCATCGCCGGGTCCCAGTGCGCCGCCTCGAACAGCACGTTCGTGGTGGACGCGACGACCTCGCTGGTCTCGCCGCCCATCACCGCGGCGAGCGAGATCGGGCCGGTGTCGTCGCAGATCACCATGTCCTCGGCGACCAGGGTGCGGGTGACGCCGTCCAGAGTGGTCAGCTTCTCCCCCGGCTCGGCGCGGCGGACCACCAGCGGGCCGCTGATCCGGTCGGCGTCGAAGGCGTGCATCGGCTGGCCGAGCTCGAGCATCAGGTAGTTGGTGATGTCGACCGGCAGCGAGATGCTCCGGATGCCGGCCACGGTGAGCCGCTGCCGCATCCAGCCGGGCGTCTCGACGGTCGGGTCGACACCGCGGACCATCCGGGCGGCGAACCGGTCGCAGCCGACGGTGTCGCGCACCTGAACCGGGTACGCCGGCTCGGCGGTGGCGCCGGGGGCCGGCGCGTCGGCCGGGTCGCGGAACGCCACGCCGAGGGCGTGCGACAGTTCGCGGGCGATGCCCCGCACGCTGAGCGCGTACCCGCGGTCCGGGGTGATCTCCATCTCGACCACGACGTCGTCGAGGCCGACCACCGGACGGGCGTCGTCGCCGGGCTTGGCCGGGGTGTCCTCGGGCAGCACGATGATGCCCGAGTGGTCGTCGCCCAGGCCCAGCTCCTTCGCCGAGCAGATCATGCCGTGGGAGTTGCGCCCGTAGGTCTTGCGCGCGCCGATGGCGAAGTTGCCGGGCAGCACACCGCCGGGAAGGATCACCACGACCCGGTCGCCGGGGGCGAAGTTGCGCGCCCCGCAGACGATCTCCTGCGGCTCGCCGGTGCCGTTGGCGGCGCCGACGTCCACCCGGCAGAACCGGATCGGCTTCTTGAAGCCGGTCAGCTCCTCGATCTCCAGGACCTCACCGACGACCAGCGGACCGGTGACGGTCTCCCGCAGGTCCACGATCGACTCGACCTCGATGCCGAGGTCGACCAGCGCCTGCTCCAGGTCGCCGGCGGGCAGGTCGGCGGGGAGGTCGACGTACTCCCGCAGCCAACTGACAGAAACTCGCATGACTGTTTAAACCACCGTCTCCGTAACTCGTGCCCGCACCGTCTACACGCCGAACGCGCGGGTGAACCGCACGTCACCCTCGGCCATGTCCCGCATGTCGCTGACCCCGTGCCGGACCATCACCGTCCGGTCGATGCCCATGCCGAACGCGAATCCGGAGTAGACCTCCGGGTCGATGCCGCAGGCCCGCAGCACCCGCGGGTTGACCATGCCGCAGCCGCCCCACTCGACCCACTGCGGGCCGTCCCGGTGCTCCGGGAACCAGACGTCGAACTCGGCCGACGGCTCGGTGAACGGGAAGTAGTGCGGCCGCCAGCGGGTCTTCGCGCCCTCGCCGAACATGGCCCGGGCGAAGTGGTCCAGCGTGCCACGCAGGTGCGCCATCGTGATGCCCTTGTCCACCACCAGGCCCTCGACCTGGTGGAAGACCGGCGCGTGGGTGGCGTCCAGCTCGTCGGTGCGGTAGACCCGGCCGGGCACCACCACGTAGATCGGCGGCTTGCGGCTGAGCATGGTGCGCGCCTGCACCGGCGAGGTGTGGGTGCGCAGCACCAGGCCCGAACTCTCCGCGCCCTCGGACGGGGCGATGTGGAAGGTGTCCATCAGCCCCCGCGCCGGGTGGTCGGCGGGGATGTTCAGGGCGTCGAAGTTGGTCCACTCCAGCTCGACTTCGGGCCCCTCGGCCACCTCGTAGCCCATCCCGATGAACAGGTCGCTGATCTGCTCCATCAGGGTGCTCAACGGGTGGCGGGCGCCACGCGGCCGGCGGTTGTACGGCAGGGTCACGTCGACCCGCTCCTCGACCAGCACCCGCTCGGCCCGCTCCTGCTCCAGCACTTCCTGCCGGGCGGCGTAGGCGGCCTCGACGGCGCGGCGGGCCTCGTTGACCCGCTTGCCGGCGTCGGCTTTGGCGGCCGGCGGCAGCGCGCCGATCTCCCGGCGGGCGAGGGAGATCGGGGACCGGTCCCCGAGGTGCGCGGGACGCAGCGCGGTCAACGCGTCCGGATCGGCGGCGGCGGCGAACGCCTTCTCGGCGTCGGCCACGGCCCCGGCCAGGGCGTCCGGGTCGAGCAGGGCGACCTGCTTCGGGTCGTACGGATCGTTGCGGTAGCTCATGGCGAACGGGCACTCCCTCACGGCGGCGCCGGCCCTCACGGGCGGCTAGGCGAGTCTACGGACGCGCGGCTTCGCCGCAGCCCGCCGGTGTGGGAGTTACGCAGGGGGAAGGGTCAGGCCCGCCGCCCGCCGACACCGGCGGGCTGGCTAAACGAACGCCGTGGCGCGTTCATCATCCGACTGACTCCCCTGCTCTGTCGCCCGCGCGACCCGTCGGTCGGCGCAGTGCTCTGGCTGAAGCGTACAGGCAGACGGCCGCGGCCGCAGCCAGGTTCAGGCTCTCGGCGCGCCCGTGCAGCGGCACCCGGACCCGGGCGTCGGCCGCGTCGGTCAGCTCCGCGGGCAGGCCGTGCGCCTCCGAGCCGAAGAGCCAGGCGGTGGGGGTGGCGAGCCGGCCGGCGTCGGCGAGGTCGTCCAGGTCGCGGTCGCCGTACCCGGTGGTGGCGAGGACGGTGAGCCCCGCGGCCCGCAGCGCCGCGACCACCTCGACGGGGTCGGCGGCGCGGACCACGTCGACGTGGAAGAGGCTGCCGGCGGAGGCCCGCACACACTTGCCGTTGTACGGGTCGACCGCGTCGCCGGCGAAGACCACCGCGCCCGCGCCGGCCGCGTCCGCGGTGCGCAGCACGGTGCCGGCGTTGCCCGGGTCGCGGATCTCGGCGAGCACCGCGACCAGTCGCGGTCCACGCGCGAGGGCCCGGTCCAGCGGTACGTCCAGATGCCGGCAGACGGCGACCAGGCCCTGCGGGGCGACGGTCTCGGTGAGCGCGGCGAGGGCCTCGTCGGTGACCTCGGAGACCGGGACGTCGGCCCCGGCGGCCCGGGCCGCCAGGTCGGCGTACCGGTCGAGGGCGGCGGGGGTGCCGAACAGCTCGACCACCGTGCCGGCGCGGTCCAGGGCCTCGCGGACGGCCTGCGGTCCCTCGGCGAGGAACCGGCCGGTGTTGTCACGGTCCCGGCGGCGGTGCAGCCGGCGGGCCGCGACGACCCGGGGGGTACGCGGGCTGTACGGGCCGGAGACGGCGTCGAGGCGCCTCCCGCGCGATGGTGACTGCATGGGAGACGCCTCGATCTGCTGCTGGTACGGGTGGATCAGGCGGCCTGGGCCGCGGCGCCACCGGTGCCCTCGGCCGCCACGGCGGCGCGGGCCAGCTCGACGATCGCGGCGAACGCCGCGGCGTCGTTGACGGCCAGGTCGGCCAGGATCTTGCGGTCGACCTCGATGCCGGCCAGGCGCAGGCCCTGGATCAGCCGGTTGTAGGTGAGGCCGTTGGCCCGGGCACCGGCGTTGATCCGCTGGATCCAGAGCTGCCGGAAGTCGCCCTTGCGGTCGCGACGGTCCCGGTAGGAGTACTGCATCGAGTGCAGCACCTGCTCCTTGGCCTTGCGGTAGAGGCGGGAGCGCTGACCGCGGTAACCGCTCGCGGTCTCCAGCAGGGTACGACGCTTCTTCTGGGCGTTCACAGCCCGCTTGACGCGTGCCATCTCAACTCCTTCTTCGGTTCAGGTGGCGCGCGTCAGCGGCCGAGCAGCTTCTTGATTCGCTTCACGTCGGCCTTGGCCAGCTCGACGGTGCCGGTCAGCCGGCGGGTCTGGGTGGAGGCCTTCTTCTCCAGGTTGTGGCGCAGCCCGGCCTGCTGGGCAACGATCTTGCCCTTGCCGGTCACCTTGACCCGCTTGCCCATCCCCGTGTGGCTCTTCATCTTCGGCATTGGAACGTCTTCTCCCCTGTTACTCGCCGGTCGTCCCGGCGGGCCCGGCCGCCTCGGCCGGAGGCGCCTCGGCGGCGCCCGCTTCCCGCTCGCGCGGTCCGGCACCACGGGCCACGGCGGCGGCCTTGGTGGCGCGGTGCGGCGCGAGCACCATGATCATGTTGCGGCCGTCCTGCTTCGGCGCGGCCTCGACGTACCCCAGCTCCGAGATCTCGGATTCGAGCCGGCGCAGGAGCCGGTAACCCAGCTCCGGGCGGCTCTGCTCGCGACCGCGGAACATGATCGTCACCTTGACCTTGTCGCCGGCCTTGAGGAACCGCACCACGTGACCCTTCTTGGTCTCGTAGTCATGCGGGTCGATCTTCGGCCGGAGCTTCATCTCCTTGATGACGGTCTGCTGCTGGTTACGCCGCGCTTCGCGCGCCTTCAGTGCGCTCTCGTACTTGAACTTGCCGAAGTCCATGAGCTTGCACACCGGCGGGCGCGCCATCGGCGCAACCTCGACCAGGTCCAGGTCGACGTCCGCGGCCAGCTGAAGGGCGCGCTCCAGCGGGACGATGCCCACCTGCTCACCTTCAGGGCCGACCAGTCGGACCTCACGTGCCCGGATCTGCTCGTTCACGCGTGGTTCGACGCTGATGGGGCCTCCTCGAGTCGAGTCTCCTACGGTGCCGACTCCGCGGGCTCCCGGGCGGGAGCCGACCCGGAAAGCAGAAGGCCCCGGCACATGCCAGGGCCCGCTCGACCGGTCGGCACGATCACATGATCGCGCATCCGGGGCCGGAACGTGCCCGGAACCCGGGACCGGACCCGGCCGCCCTCGGGGCGACTCGGGTGGGAGCAGGCGCTCCGCTTCAGGACCACCCACACGTCAGGGACGGGGACAGTCTGGTCGACCCCGCAACACTACACCCCCACCCCACCCACCCCCAACCCGGCCTCCCTACCCCGCGGGACGCGCCGGGCCTGATTCACGGAATTAGTGGCCATCCAGCGCTGGATGGCCACTAATTCCGTGAATCAGCGACCTCGGACGGGCGGGCGGGGTGCCTCGCCCGGGGAATCAGCGGGGGGTGGGGTCGGCGGCGGGGGTGGCCGGGTGGGCCTGGTGGAGGCGGCGCAGTGCGCGGACGGCCTCCACCGCGCGCTCCTTGTCGGCGGCCTGCAGGGCAACCATCGGCAGCAGGTCGTCGTCGTGCAGCTCCAGGCTGGCCCACGGGGCACCCCGGTCGAACCGGACCCCGCGGATCACCTCCCAGGGCAGCTCGTACGAGCCGATCACGTTGCGGACCCGGACGCCCTTGGCGTCGGCCACCACCCGGGGCCGGGTGAAGAGCAGGATGCCGAGGGCCCCGAAGACGCCCAGCCCGACCATGGCGAGCTGGTCGCCACGCTGGAAGGTGCCGTACCCGTCGCCGAGCGAGCCCCGCAGCGAGGTGGCCACCGCGCTGAACACCACCACCAGGGCGACGGCCGACGCCCAGCAGACCAGGCGGATCCGGCGCGGACGTACGGTCACCACGGAATCGCTCACCCGACCAGTCTGCCATCCGGTTCCGGTGCACGTTCCGCCGCCACACGGACCGGACGCCGCCGCGCCGAGGCCACCAGCACCGCCGACAGGGTGAGGACGGCGCCGAACAGCACCGGCAGGCGCGCCCCGGGACCGCCCGGCCGGAGCAAATCCAGCAGCAGCGCGCCCCCGAGCTGCCCGGCGACCAGGGCCAGGCCGGTCCGCAGCACACCGGCGGCCCGGACCCCGATCAGCAGGGAGAGCACGATGCCGACGCCGAACAGGCCGCCGCTGTAGAGCCACCACTGGGACGGCCAGTTCGGGCCGGTGGCCAGCACGCCGGCCAGCGTCGCCACCGCCGCGATCGCCGAGGTGCTGACCGCGAAGTTCACCGCCAGCCCGGCGGCCGAACCGACGGCGGCGGAGACCCGCCCGTTCAGGGCGGACTGCAGGGCCACCGCGAGGCCGCCGGCGACCGAGAGCAGCACCAGCCCCACCGCCAGGTCACCGACCGGCCGGCCGAGCTGGGCCAGGGTCACCGCGGCGATCCCGGCCAGCGCCCCGACGACCCGGGGCGCGGTGAGCGGCAGCCGACCCGTCGCGGCCACTCCGGCCCGGTCGACGGCGAGGCCGCCGAGGCTGCCGCCGGCCACCTGGGCGATGGTGAAGATCGCCACCCCGAGGGCCGGTACGACGAACGGGGCGATCAGCACGATCGCCGCGCCACCCAGCCCGCCCAGGTACGCCCACCAGGGCAGACCGGAACGGCGCAGCCCGGCCAGCCCGGCACGCATCGACGGAAGGGCGACCAGCCCGAGCAGCACCAGCAGGCAGCCGCCGAGGTTGTTGACCACGGCGCCCAGGATCGGGTCGCCGGCCCGCTCCCCCAGCTCCGCGTTGACCACTCCCTGTGCCGCCGAGGCCACGCCGCCCAGGCCCACCACGGCAAGGGCGGCCGGGGCCGGCAGCGGCCTCACAGCCGGCAGGCGTGGATGTTGGTGACCAGGATGGCCCGGGCACCCAGCTCGTAGAGCTCGTCCATGATCCGGTGCACGTCGTCGCGCAGGACCATCGCCTGCACGGCGACCCAGCCCTCGCGGTGCAGCGGGGAGACGGTCGGCGACTCGATGCCGGGGGTGAGCGAGCTGGCCCGGTCCAGCAGGCCGGCCGGCACGTCGTAGGCGAGCATCACGTAGCGGCGGGCGACCAGCACGCCGTGCAGCCGGCGCAGCAGTTGCTCCTGCTGGCCGCAGCCGAGCGCGCCGACCCGGCGGACCAGCACCGCCGAGGAGCGCAGCAGCGGGTCACCGAAGACCACCAGGCCGGCCTGGCGCAGGGTGGCGCCGGTCTCCACCACGTCGGCGACCACGTCGGCGACGCCGAGACGGATGGCGTTCTCCACCGCGCCGTCCAGGCGGATCACCTCGGCCTTGACGCCCAGCTCGGCCAGGTGCCGCTCCACCAGCCCGGGGTAGGCGGTGGCGATCCGGTGTCCGCCGAGCTGCTGCACCGAGTCGACGTCGTCGGGGCGGGCGGCGAACCGGAAGGTGGCCCGGCCGAAGTTCAGGTCGACGATCTCCTCGGCCGGCGCGCCGGAGTCGACCAGCAGGTCCCGGCCGGTGATGCCGACGTCGAGGTCACCGGAGCCGACGTAGGTGGCGATGTCCTTGGGGCGCAGGTAGAAGAACTCGATGTCGTTGGACTCGTCCCGGCAGACCAGGTCCTTCGGGTCGGTGCGCTGGCGGTAGCCCGCCTCACGCAGCATCTGGGCGGCCGACTCGGCCAGCGCGCCCTTGTTCGGTACGGCGACACGCAGCATGGGTGGAGTGCTCCTTCGATCGATCGGGTGATCAGCGGACGGGTGCACTCACAAATGTCGGTAGACGTCCTTCAGCTCGAGACCGGTGGCGATCATCAGCACCTGAGCCTGGTAGAGCAGCTGGGAGATCTCCTCGGCGGCCCGCTCGGGACCCTCGTGCTCGGCGGCCATCCACGACTCGGCCGCCTCCTCGACGACCTTCTTGCCAATGAAGTGCACGCCCTTCTCGAGCGCGGCGACCGTGCCCGAGCCCGGGGTGCCGGCGGCGGCCTTGGCCTGCAGCTCGGCGAACAACTCCTCGAACGTCTTCACGGAAGGCGATTCTTCCAGCCGCACGCGGTGACCACCGGCCCCGGGGTCCGCCCGGGTCGCTCATCTCACCGCCCTCCCCGCGCCCCCTCGACCCGCCCGGCCAGGCTGATCATGGCGTGGCAGGCCGCCAGCCCGGCGGGTCGCCCGGTCGATCCGTGGTCGGCAGGAAGTCGCGGACGGCGGCGCTGAGGTCGGCGGGGCGGGTGGCGGGGATCGCGTGGCCGGCGTCGACGGTGACCAGTCGGGCGGCGGGGATGCGGGCGGCCGGCGCGGCGAGCCGGTCCTGCGGCAGGTGGCTGGCGGGACCGCCGGCCACCACCAGGGTCGGGTGCTGTGATCTCGGTCAACCGCTCCCACCAGTCGGGAGGCGGGGCGTTGAGGGCGGCCAGCACCGCCTCCCGGGTGGCGCAACCACGACGCGGTCAATCACGAAGGCGAGTAAAAGTAGGTCTTTCGAAAGACATCCTTCGAAAGGTAACCTTCGACGCATGACCGAGCAGCGACCCCGCGAGATCACCGACGTCGACACGCTGCGCGCCTTCACCCACCCGCTGCGGCTGCGCATCCTCGACGTGGTCGGGCTGTACGGCCCGTTGACCGCCACCCAGGTGGCCGAGCGGGTCGGCGAGAGCCCGGCCAACTGCTCCTGGCACCTGCGCCAGCTCGCCAAGTACGGCTTCGTCGCCGAGGCCGGAGGCGGCACCGGCCGGCAGCGGCCGTGGCGGCTGGTCACCGACGGGCACCAGTGGGGCGAGGGCGAGGAGAGTCCCGAACTGGCCAGGGCCGGCGACGCGGCCGCCCGGGTCCTGCTCGACCTGGAATACCGCAAGCTCTGGGACTGGATGGCGGCCCGCCGCCAGCAAAGCCCCGCCTGGCGTGATGCCGGCTTCTTCAACCAGTTCCTCACCTGGTGCACCCCGGAGGAGCTCGGCGAGTTGCAGGAGGAGACCCGGGCGCTGTTCGGGCGCCACCTGGACCGGCTCGGCGACCCGGCGGCCCGCCCGCCCGGATCCCGGCCGGTGCGGCTGATGGCCTGGGGGGTTCCCGAGGTCGACGGCCCAGTCGTCGGCGCCGCCGACGGAGCAGTGGAACACGGACCGGTCGTCGGTGGAGCCGACGCGGAGGGGAACGGGGAACGATGAGACAACTGCTGCGCCGGCCGGACTTCCGGCTCTTCTTCGCCGCGCTGACCGTCAGCATGGCCGCCGAATCGGTCCTCCTGCTGGCCCTCGCCGTGTGGGTGAAGGACCTGACCGGATCGGACGGGCTGGCCGGCGCCACGCTCGTCGCGCTGGTCACGCCGATGGTGCTCGCTCCGCTGGCCGGCTGGCTGGTCGACCGGACGCCCCGCCGGACCCTCTTCGTGGCGCTCAACGCGGTCACCGCCGCGCTGCTGCTGCCGCTGCTCACCGTCCACGACGCCGACCGGCTCTGGGTGGTCTACGCGGTCGCCGTCGGCTACGGCCTCTCCTACATCGCGCTCGGCGCGACCGTCACCGCGCTCGTGCAGGAGCTGGTCCCGGCGGAGCTGCTGCCCGACGCCAACGGCGTCTCGCAGACCGTCAAGCAGGGGCTGCGGCTGGCCGGTCCGCTGCTCGGCGCCGGCCTCTACGTGCTGCTCGGCGGTCCGGCGCTGGCCGGCGCCTGCGCGCTCGGATTCCTGGCGGCAGCCGCGATCGGCCTGACGCTGCGCCGGGTGGCTGCGGATTCGAGCGCGGCCACGGCCGCGGCGACGGTCGCGGATGACGGCATCGGGTCGGCCGCCACCGCCACCACGGGCGTCGGGGCGGCCGGGGCGTCGGCCGCACCCACGGTCCAGGTCGGGGCCGCCGGTGGGCGCGGCGAGCTGGTCGCCGGGATCCGGCACCTGGTGGACGAGCCGGCGCTGCGCCGGGCGCTGGTCGCGGTCGTGGTGGCCACCATCGCGCTGGGTTTCGCGGAGACGCTCTGGTTCGCGTACGTGGACCAGGGGCTCGGACGGGAGCCGGCCTTCCTCGGCGTGCTGGTCTCCCTGCAGGGGATCGGTGGCCTGGTCGGCGGAGTCGCCTCGGCCGCGCTGGTACGCCGGTTCGGGGAGCTGGGCGCCATGGCGCTCGGCGTGGCCGCCCTCGCCGCCGGCGACCTGGCCCTGGTCCGGCCCGCTCTCGTGCTCGCGGTGGCCGGCAGCGCGCTGGTCGGGCTCGGGCTGCCGATCGGAATGGTGGGCACCATGACCCTGGTGCAGCGGCGCACCTCGGCCGACCTGGTGGGCCGGGCCTCGGCCTCGCTGGACGCCCTCGCGAGCGGGCCGCAGGCAGTGGCGATCGGGGCGGGCGCGCTGCTCGTCGGCCTGGTCGACTACCGGCTGCTGTTCGCGGCGACCGGGGCGCTGCTGCTGGCCACCGCCGGCTACCTGCTCACCGGCCGCCGCCTCACCGCACCGGCCGGCTCGGCGACCGAGCCGACGCCGGCCGAGCAGCCGGCTCCGGTCGGCGTCACCGCCGGGTAGCTCCGCCGCGCCACGTCGCGCCGAGGTGGCGGTGTCCGGCAGTACCGGAGGCCGCCGCCTCGGCCGGGTCCACTCGTCGACCCGGCTCAACCCACCGCCGCCACCCCCGGCCGCCTACTCGCACCCACCACGCCGGAGCGCGGTGCGCGCCCTCGCTGCCGAGGTCCTGCACGCACAGCCGACTGACCGGCAGTCGGTCAACCGACCCGAGCCGGCCCGCGTCGACCGGCCGGGGCCGGTCAGGCGAAGCCGACCCGACGACCGTTGGTGGCGTCGAGGCCGCGGATGGCCAGGGCGGCGTCCAGCGCCGCGACGGTGGCCGCCCAGCCCTTGTCCTCCGCCGACCCGGGCAGGCCGGCCCGGTCCCGGGCCTGCTCGATGGTCTCCACGGTGAGCACCCCGTGCGCCACCGGCTTGCCCTCGTCCAGGGCCACCCGGGTCAGCCCCTCGGTCACCGACTGGCAGACGTAGTCGAAGTGCGCCGTCGCGCCCCGCACGACCACGCCGAGCGCCACCACCACGTCGTACCGGCGGGCCATCGCCTGGGCCACCACGGGCAGCTCCACCGAGCCGGCCACCCGGGCCACCACGGACCGCGCGCCGCACGCCTCGGCGGCGGCCACCGCCCGGTCGACCATGTGGTCGGTGAGGTCGCCGTGCCACCGCGCGGCCACGATGCCGACGGTCAGCCCGGCGGCGTCCACCGCGGTGACGCCCGGTTCCCCGAAACCCGCCATGCCTACGCTCCGATCTCGTCGCCGGCGACCGGACGGCCCATCGGCGCCTCGGTCACCTCGTCCAGCCCCTCCAGGAGGTGGCCCATCCGGTCCCGCTTGGTCCGCAGGTACCGCACGTTCTCGGGGTTCGACCGGATGGGCAGCCCCTCGCGGCCGCTCACCGTGAGGCCGTACCCCTCCAGGCCGGCCCGCTTGGCCGGGTTGTTGGTCAGCAGCCGCATCGAGCGGACGCCGAGATCGTAGAGGATCTGCGCGCCGGTGCCGTAGTCGCGGGCGTCGGCGGGCAGGCCCAGGTCGAGGTTCGCGTCCACGGTGTCCCGGCCCTGGTCCTGGAGCTGGTACGCCTGGAGCTTGTGCAGCAGCCCGATGCCGCGCCCCTCGTGCCCGCGCACGTAGAGGACCACGCCGCGACCCTCCCGGGCCACCCGGGCCAGGGCGGCCTGCAGCTGCGGGCCGCAGTCGCAGCGCAGCGAGCCGAAGACGTCCCCGGTGAGGCACTCGGAGTGCACCCGGACCAGCACGTCCCGTCCGTCGCCGAGATCGCCCATGACCAGCGCCACGTGCTCGGCCGAGTCGAAGTCGCTGCGGTAGCCGAGCGCCCGGAACACCCCGTACGGGGTGGGCATCCGCGCCTCGGCGGCCTGCTCCACCTGCTTCTCGGTGCGCCGCCGGTAGGCGATCAGGTCGGCGATGGTGACCAGGGTCAGCCCGTGCTCGGCGCAGAACTTCCCCAGGTCCGGCAGGCGCATCATGGTGCCGTCGTCGTTGACCAGCTCACAGAGCACCCCGGCGGGGCGCAGCCCGGCCAGCCGGGTCAGGTCGACGGCCGCCTCGGTGTGCCCGGGGCGGCGCAGCACCCCACCCTCGCGGGCGCGCAGCGGCACCACGTGACCGGGGCGGGCCAGGTCGGTCGGGTCGGTGCCGGCGTCGGCGAGCAGCCGGATGGTGTGCGACCGGTCGGCGGCCGAGATGCCGGTGCTGACCCCCTCTCGGGCGTCCACCGTCACCGTGTAGGCGGTGCCCCGCCGGTCCTGGTTGGTGTGGTGCATGGGCGGCAGGTCCAGCCGGTCGCACTCGCTCTCGGTGAGCGGCACGCAGATGTAGCCCGAGGTGTACCGGACCATGAACGCGACCAGCTCCGGGGTGGCCAGTTCGGCCGCGAAGATCAGATCGCCCTCGTTCTCCCGGTCCTCGTCGTCCACCACGACGACGGGCCGGCCGGCGGCGATGTCCGCCACCGCCTGCTCGATGCTGCCAAAGGTGCTGGTCATGCGACGGCCTCCGAGTACGTCGGCGGGATCGGGGTGCGGGCGGGCGGGGTGGCCCGGGAGGTCCGCCACCAGGCGGCCAGGCCGGCCACGCAGAACCCGCCGTAGACCAGGTACATGGCGGCCGACGGGTAGAAGCCGCCCTGCAGCAGCAGCGGTACGCCGACGGCGTCCACGGCGATCCAGATCAGCCAGAACTCCACCCAGCCGCGGGCCATGCCGTAGGTGGCCAGCAGGCTGCCGACCAGGATCCAGGCGTCCGGCAGCGGCCCCCACGAGCCGAGCGCGGCCAGCACCGGGTACGCGGCGGCGGTGCCGGCCGCGGCGGCGGCGAGCAGGCCGAGCCGCTCCCGCCAGGTCGCCCAGCGCGGGACGACCGCGGGCTGTTCCCCACCGTCGGAGCGCCGGTTGCGCGACCAGCGCCACCAGCCGTAGACGCTGACCGCGAAGAAGAAGACCTGCCGGCCGGCCTGGCCGTAGAGGTCGTGTGCCTGCGGGGTGGCGAACACCCCACCGAGAAAGACGGTGAACAGCAGCGCATTGCCGATCATGCCGACCGGCCAGGCCCAGACCAGGCGGCGCAGCCCGAGCAGCGCGGAGGCGAGACCGAAGACGTTGCCGACGATCTCCCGGACCAGCACCGGCGAGCCGGCGACCTGGACCTGGGTGTCGAGCAGCCAGCCGAGCGGGCCCATCAGCGGACACCGCCCGCCTGCCGGTCGCCGAGCAGCCGCTCGACGTACTTGGCCAGCACGTCCACCTCGAGGTTGACCGGGTCGCCGGCACCCTTGGCGCCCAGGGTGGTGAGCTTGAGGGTGGTCGGGATCAGCCCGACGGCGAACCAGTCGTCGCCGACCTCGGCGACGGTCAGCGAGACGCCGTCGACGGTGACCGAGCCCTTCTCCACCACGTACCGGGCGAGCGCGGCGGGCAGCCGGAAGCGGACCGTCTCCCACTGCGCGGCCGGCTCCCGGGAGACGACCTCGCCGACCCCGTCGACGTGCCCCTGCACGATGTGCCCGCCGAGCCGGCTGCCCAGCGCGGCGGCGCGTTCCAGGTTGACCGGGTCGCCCGGCCGCAGCGCGCCGAGCGCGGTGCGGCGCAGGGTCTCCCCCATCACGTCGGCGGTGAAGACGCCGCCGTCGACGTCGACCACGGTCAGGCAGACCCCGTTGACCGCGATGGAGTCGCCGTGCCGGGCGTCCGAGGTGACCAGCGGGCCACGGATGGCGACCAGCGCGGAGTCGCCTCCCGTGTCGGTGGTCCGGACGATCTCGCCCAGCTCCTCGACGATGCCGGTGAACATGTCAGGCCTCCCTCTTCCAGGGCAGCGCGGTGATCCGCAGGTCGGGACCGATCTGCGTAACGTCGGTGAGCTCCAGGTCGATGGCGCCGGCGATGGTCGTCACGCCCGCGTCGAGCAGCGCGGTGGGGCCGGCGCCGAGCAGCTTCGGCGCGACGTACCCGACGATCTTGTCGACCAGGCCGGCGGCGAGGAACGCGCCGGCCAGCCGGGGACCGCCCTCCAGCAGGGCGGCCCGGACGCCGCGGTGGTGCAGCTCCGCCAGCAGCGCCGGCAGGTCGACCCGGCCGTCCGGGCCGGCGCCGACCTCGGCCGCGGTGGCGACCCAGGTCCGGGCGGCGCCGTCGCGGACCCGGGCGTCGGCCGGGGTACGCCCAGAGCTGTCCACCACCACGCGCAGCGGCTGCCGGATGGCCAGGGTGCCGTCGCGCAGGTTGCGGGCGGTGAGCCGGGGGTCGTCGGCGAGCACGGTGCCCACCCCGGCGATCACCGCGTCGACGGTGCCGCGCAGGGCGTGCACGTCGATCCGGGCCGCCTCCGAGGTGATCCACATGCTGGTGCCGTCGGCGGCGGCGGACCGCCCGTCGAGGGTGGCCGCGTACTTCCAGATCACGTACGGCCAGCCGCGGCGCATCGAGGTGAGCCAGGCGATGTTGCCGGCCTCGGCCTCCTCGGTGCGTACCCCCATCTCGACCTCGACCCCGGCGGCGCGCAGGGTGGCCGCGCCGCCGGAGGCGACCGGGTTGGGGTCCGGCACGGCGACCACGACGCGGGCGACGCCCGCCGCGATGAGCGCATGGCTGCACGGGCCGGTGCGGCCGGTGTGGTCGCAGGGTTCCAGGGTGACCACGGCGGTCCCGCCGCGGGCGCGCCGGCCGGCCTGGGCGAGGGCGACGATCTCGGCGTGCGGACCGCCGGCGTACGCGTGGAATCCCTCCCCGACGACCTCGCCGTCCGGGTCGAGGAGCACGCAGCCGACGACCGGGTTGGGGCTGGTGGTGCCCAGGCCGCGGGCGGCCAGCACGATCGCACGACGCATCGCCTCGTCGACGGAGACGCTTGCCATCGCCTGCCCCTGCCCTCTCGCTCGCCGGTCGCGCGCGGGCTGGGCGGGAGGTGGCGGCACGGGTGCCGCGGACACGCGGCGGCGGAGATCCCGGGGACGGCGGAGCCGACCCCGGGGAGCCCGGACGGCAGCCGACAAGGCGGCGGCCGGCAGGGGCCTCCCCGTCCCGCGCGCTGTCTCCCATCCGGACTGTCTGGGGTGCGGACGAGCCGCTCCCCAACCGTCGGCCCCGGATTCTCACCAGGTCCACCGTCCGGCCGAAGCCGTCCGGGTCGCGGGCTTACCACGGTCGGGCCGTGGATCACCGCCGGTTCGGAATTTCACCGAGCCCCGCCAGCGCGTGGTGGGTATAGGGGAAGTCTTACACGTTCGGCGGGGGATGGCGCCAGAGAGGCGAGCTACCTCACAGGGAGAACAGGGGTGTCACGGTACGCCCCTACGCCGGTCGACCGCGACGTACGACCCGGGTTGACTCTTGGCGACCGTTTTCATCTCGGACGCCACCGCGATCGCCTCGAGGGGATCGGTGAACCGTTTGTCGGCGTCGGAGAGGGAGACCCCGATGGAGAGGGTGACCAGGGCGGCCCGCCGGATGTTGCCGCGCCGGTCCTTCAGCTCGACGAAGCCGCGCTCCCGGTCGGTCGGGTCGTAGAGGGCGTCGGCGGCCTTCTCGAAGTCGACCACGGCCCGGCTGGTCAGCGGCCGGATCTGGGCGGGGGTGCAGACGATGACGAAGTCGTCGCCGCCGACGTGGCCGAGGAAGGCCGGCGGCAGCCCGATCGAGACCACCGCGCGGTGCAGGCTGCCGGCGAGGGCGGAGATGAACTCGTCGCCCCGCACGAAGCCGTACCGGTCGTTGACGCTCTTGAACCGGTCGATGTCGATGTAGCCGACGGCGTAGTCGACGCCGCTGCGGACCCGGTCGCTGATCTCCCGGCGGATCCGGCTGTTGCCGGGCAGCCCGGTCAGCGGGGAGACCTCCCGGAACTCCTTGTTGCGGCGCAGCGTCGAGCTGACGCGGGCGACCAGCTCGGCGGTGTCGAAGGGCTTGACCAGATAGTCGTCGGCGCCCGCGGCGAGGCCGTTGACCTTGTCGACGGTCATGCCCTTGGCGGTCAGCATGATCACCGGCAGGGCCGAGGTCATCGGGTCGGCCCGCAGCCGGCGGGTCAGCTCCAGGCCGTCGATCCGGGGCATCATCAGGTCCACCACGGCCAGGTCCGGCCGCTGCCGCTCGATGACCTCCAGGGCCTCCTGGCCGTCGCTGGCGTGCAGCACCTCGAAGCCGTGCAGCCGCAGGTTGAACTCGACGAATCGGGCGATGTCCGCGTCGTCGTCGACGACCAGGATGACGTCGGGTCGGTCGCCGGCCGGGTCCATGTCAGGCCCCGGTCATCGCGCGTTCCGCCAGGCCCCGCAGCCGGCGCACCGCCTCGGCGGGGTCGCCGGCGCCGTAGACGGCGGTGCCGGCCACGAAGGCGTCGGCGCCCGCCGCGGCGGCCTGTTCGATGGTGTCGGCGGCGATCCCACCGTCGACCTCGATCCGCAGCTCCAGGTGCCCGCTCGCGACGTGCTGGCGGGCGGCGCGCACCTTGTCCAGCAGCTGCGGGATGAATCGCTGCCCGCCGAAGCCGGCCTTGATCGTCATGATCAGCAGCGTGTCGAAGCTGGGCAGCAGCTCCAGGTACGGCTCGATCGGGGTGTCCCGGTCGATGGCCAGCCCCGCCTTGGCGCCGGCCGAGCGGAGGTCCTTGGCCAGCGCCACCGGGTCGTCGCAGGCCTCGGCGTGGAACGTGACGTTGTACGCGCCGGCGTCGGCGTACCCGGGCGCCCAGCGGCGCGGCTCCTCGATCATGAGGTGCACGTCGAAGGGGAGCTCGGTCGCCGCGCGCAGGCTCTGCACCACCGGCAGCCCGATGGTCAGGTTCGGCACGAAGTGGTTGTCCATGACGTCGACGTGCAGCCAGTCGGCGGCGTGCTCGACGGCGCGCACCTCGTCGGCGAGGCGGGAGAAATCGGCGGCCAGGATGCTGGGGGCGACGATCGGCGGCGGTACGGTCACGGGGCCAGTGTACGAACGCGGCCACCCGCCGACCGCGCGGCACCGACGGGCACCAGCTGTGATCCAGAGGTGACCCCGGGTGCCGAACAGGCCCGTCCGGAGCGAAATTCGGAACGAGAAGTCAAGCGCGGCTGGCCGATCGGCTGAAAGACGGCGAAACTCCAACGGGGACGGTCACGTATGCTCCACGCCCGGTGGCGGAGAACGCCGTACGGGCCGCGGCGACCGGCTGTATCTCCCGGGAAGGGCGGACGATGCGACGGTGGCTCCTGGCGCTGGCGCTGGCCGGCACGGCGACGGTGGTCCTGGGTGGCTGCGTCCAGACCCATCGGGCCGACGGTGACCTGACCGACGACTGGCCCGCGCTGCCGACACCCCGGTTGTTCGTGCCCGAGACCGACGCCTGCCTCCTGCGGATCACGGCCGTGGTGCAGGCCGGGACGTACGAGACGGTGGACTGCGTGCGCAGCCACCTCGCCGAGGTGGTGCACGTCGGCACCTTCGCCGGGGCCGCCGCGGCCGGCACCCGCCCCGAGCCCGGCTCCCCCGCGCTGCGGGTGGCCCGGGCCGAGTGCGACCAGCGGGCCCGGCAGGTCATCGGTGGCGACTGGCACGCCGCCCGGCTGACCATGAACATCGCGCTGCCCTCGGTGACCGCCTGGCTGTCCGGGGCGCGCTGGTACCGCTGCGATCTCGCCGAGACCGACAGCATCGACAACACCCGTCCGGTGAACCGGGTGGGCAGCCTGCGCGGCGCGCTGGTCGGCGACAACCCCCTCGTACACCGCTGCTTCGACCCGAAGCTGATCGGCGACAACCTCAACTACATGGCCCCGGTGCTCTGCACCGAGCCGCACCGCGCCGAGTTCGTCGGCGTCTACGAGGAACACGACATGAGCTGGGACCAGTTCACCCGGTCCGCTCCGCAGGCGCACCGCCGCTGCATGACGCTCATCGCCGCCTTCGCGAACGTGCCGGACAACGACGAGCTGCAGTACCGGGCCGGCTCGATCTTCTACCCGCCGTCGCAGCGCGAGTGGGAGGAGGGCGACCGCGGGGTGCGCTGTTTCCTGTGGAGCGACGACCGGAAGCTGACCCGTTCGATGCGCGGGGTCGGGCCGCAGGGACTACCCATCTCCTGAGCCCCGGTGCCGTATGCTGCACCGCCGTGGCAGTGCACCGTTTCCGGGTCGCCGCGCGGCGTCGAACGCGCCCGAGCCGGAACGGTCGAAGCCGCGACCACGACGACGGGGAGGTCGGTGCGATGCGGCGATGGTTGACGGCGGCCGTGGCCGTGACGGCGGTACTGGCGCTCGCCGGGTGCGGCGTGCCAGCCGGGGTGGACCGGGACCTGGCCGACGACTGGCCGGCGCTGCCGGCCGCAAAGGCCTTCGTGCCGGAGGCCGGCGCCTGCCACCCCATCGTCCAGGACATCGGCTACCTCAGTGGCTACAACCCGGTCGACTGCGCCACCCAGCACCGGGTCGAGACCCTGCACGTGGGCACTCTGACCGGGCCGGACGCCGACCGGTCGACGCCGCCGCGCGCCGGATCGAACGGGGTGCACACCGCGCGGGCGGAGTGCGACCGGCAGGTGAACAAGGCCGTCGGGGCGGACTGGCGCTCGGGGCGACTGCAGCTCTCCGTCGTCTTCCCGTCGGGGTCGGCGTGGGCGGGCGGGGCCCGCTGGTTCCGCTGCGACGTCTACGAGGTCGCCAGCCTCGACGACGGCAGTGTCACCCCGCGCACCGGCAGCCTGCGGGGGGCGCTCAAGCCGGGCTCGCCGCTGACCTTCGGCTGCTTCAACCCCAAGCTGGCCAAGGACGACATCGAGGAGATGCGGCCGGTCGCCTGCACCGCCAAGCATCACGCCGAGTTCGTCGGGATCTACCAGTTCCCGGACATCTCGTACGCGGAGTTCCAGCGCACCTCGGGGCGCGCGCACAAGGCGTGCCGCAGCCTGATCGCCAAGTACGCCAAGGTGCCGGACAACAGCGACATGCGGTACCGCGCCGGCACGATCATCTACCACCCGTTCGAGGAGGAGTGGAAGGACGGCAACCGGGGCATCCAGTGCTTCCTGTGGCTGTCGGACCGCACGCTCACCCGCTCGCTCAAGGGCGCGGGCAGCAAGGGGCTGCCGCTCCGGTGAGCGGGGCGGGACGGACCACCGCCCGCCCCGCCCCGGGGAGCCGCCTAGCCGACCTGCAGCGTCACGTCGTCGATGACGAAGCTGGTCTGCAGGGACGCGTCCTCGACGCCGGTCCACTTCAGCGTCACCGTCTGCCCGGCGTACCCGGCCAGGTCGAAGGTGCGCTGGGTGTAGCCGGCGGCCTTGTTGAGGTTCGAGTACGTCGCCAGCGTGACGCCACCGACCTGCACGGTCAGCTTGTCGTACGCGATCGACGAGGTCGTCTCCGACGTGTCGATGTGCAGCCAGAAGGCGAGGGTGTAGCTGCCGCACCCGGCCGGCAGGGTCACCGACTGCGACAGCGTGTCGGTGTGCGAGCTGCCGTACCCGTCCAGCCACGCCTTGTACGACCCGGTCCGGGCCGGCTGGCTGGACGAGCTGGTGATCACACCCGCGGTGGCGCTCCACGGCGCGCTGCCCGACTCGAAGCTGCTGTTGGCGATGATCTGGCCGCCGGTGCAGCCACCCGCGCCGGTCACGGTGAGGCTGTAGGTGGCGCTGTGGGTGACCGAGCCGGTGCCGGTGACCGTGATGGCGTACGTGCCGGTGGCGGCCGTCGACGAGGCGCTGACCGTCATGGTGGCCGAGCCGCCCGAGGTCACCGAGGACGGGCTGAAGCTCACCGTCACCCCGCTCGGGGCGCCCGTGGCGGACAGGCTGACCGTCTGCGCGCTGCCGCTGGTCGTGGCGGTGCTGACCGTCGTGGTGGTGGAGCCGCCACGGGCGACGCTGCCGGAGGTCGGGCTCACCGCGACGGAGAAGTCGTCGGTCGGGGTGCCGGTGCCGACCGCGAGCTGCCAGATCGTGTAGGCCACGCCGTCGGCGCTGCGGTTGAGGATGGTCGCGTTGATGTTGCTGGTGGTGTCGCAGGACTTGTGGTAACAGGAGTCGTACGCCGCCCCGGCGGTGCCACCCCACTTGCCGGCCTGGGCGGACGTCTTGGTGTAGCTGGCTCCCGAGGCGTACCCGGAGGTCTGGATGCCGGCGTTGGCGAACGAGTAGTCGTCGCTGCGGCCCTGCCCCTCGGTGTTCTCCTCGGGCTGGAGGTTGAACGAGTCCCAGTACGCCTTCAACGGCGCGGCCGTGGTGGAGGTGACCCGGTTGATGAAGTAGCCGCCGTTGGGTGAGGCCACCATGTCGAAGTTGTAGTACGCCTTGATGTAGCTCTTCTGGGTCGAGCTGAGCTGGCCGACGTAGTACTTCGAGCCCTGCAGTCCCTGCTCCTCGCCGTTCCACCAGGCGAACCGGACCCGCTTCGTCATGGTCGGGTGCTGACTCGCCAGCACCAGGGCGTTCTCCAGCAGGGTGGCCGAGCCGGAGCCGTTGTCGTTGATGCCCGGGCCGGCGGAGACGCTGTCCAGGTGCGCGCCGAACATGATCACCTGGTCGGCGGGGCCCTGCGGCCACTCGGCGATCAGGTTGCTCGCCGGGTAGGTGCAGGTGGTGCAGGTCTGCTCGGTGACCGTGTAGCCGGCGGCCTGGAGCTTCGACTTCACGTACGCCACCGAGGCGGTGTAGCCGGCAGAGCCGGCCCGCCGGGTGCCGCCGTTGCTGGTGGCGATGCTGTTGAGCTGGGTCAGGTGGGCCTGGACGTTGGTCACCGAGATGTCCGGTGCGGCGGCGGCCAGCGCGGGCGCCGCGGCCACCGGGGCGGGGGCGGCGGAGGCGGCGGTCCCCGCCAGGGTCGCCGTCATCGCGGCGAAGAGGGCGAGCGCGAGGCCCGCGGTCGGGGTGGCACGTCTCATGGAGACTCCTCGTGGGGGTCGACGGGGCGTACGGGCGGGGTGGAGCGCGACCCGTGGGCTCCGGTGAGAGCCCCGGCGTCGACGGACCGGTGATCGGAACAGTTACATGTATCAATCTAAGAGTCAACGGTGCGTCACATCCCGCCTGAACACTCTCTTCGCCGGGATGTCCCCGCCCGGCACGACGCGACCCCGGGGCAGTCACCTGCCCCGGGGTCGTCGGTGGTTCAGCGACGGCCGGCTCAGCCCCGGCGCAGCACCGCCAGGAACATCGCGTCGGTACCGTGGCGCTGCGGCCAGAGCTGCACCGTCGGCCCGTCCCCGAGCCCGGGCATCCCGGCCGGCAGCAGCGGCCGGGCGTCCACGAAGTCCACCGGGAAGCCGCAGCGGCGGGACGCCTCGGTCACCGTCACGTGGGTCTCCACCGTGTGCGGCGAGCAGGTGACGTACGCGACCAGGCCGCCGGGCCGCACCGCGCGCAACGCCGCGGTGAGCAGCTCCCGCTGCAACCGGGTCAGCGGGGGCAGGTCGGCCGGCTGGCGACGCCAGCGGGACTCCGGCCGGCGACGCAGCGAGCCCAGCCCGGTGCACGGGGCGTCGACCAGCACCCGGTCGAAGTGCCCCTCCGGCAGCTTCGGGTCGGCGCCCACCGTGCGCCCGTCGGTGTTCAGCACGTTCACCGGCAGCCCGCGGGTGGCCTGTTCGACCAGCCGGGCCCGGTGTTCGGCCACCTCGACGGCGGTGAGCCGGGCGCCGCGCTGCGCGGCGAGGGCGCCGAGCAGGCCCGCCTTGCCGCCCGGGCCGGCACACAGGTCCAGCCAGCGGCCGTCCGGGCCGTCCAGCGGCGCGACGGCCAGGGCGTTCGCCACCAGTTGGGAACCCTCGTCCTGGACGTGGGCGCGTCCCTGCGCCACCGCCGGCAGCTCGCCCGGCGCGCCGCCCGGCAGGTAGACCGCGTACGGCGAGAAGGCACCGGGCGCGCCGCCGACGTCGTCGGCCAGCTCCACCGGGTCGGCCAGGCCCGGCCGGGCGCACAGGTGCACCGGGGGGCGCTCGTTGTCCTCGATCAGCAGCCGGGTCGTCTCGCCCAGGTCACCGCCGAGCGCCTCGGCGAAGGCGCGCACGATCCACTGCGGATGGCTGTACGCCAGCGCGAGGTGCCCGATCGGGTCGGTCTCGGCCGACGGGGCGAGCTTCGTCACCCAGCCGTCGCTGTCCCGGCCGGCCACCTCGCGCAGCACCGCGTTGGCGAACCCGGTCGCGCCCGGGCCGACGGCCCGGACCAGGTCCACCGTGGAGGAGACCGCCGCGTGCGCCGGCACCCTCGTGTGCAGGAGCTGGTACGCACCGAGCCGCAGCGCGTCCCGTACCGGCGGGTCGATCCGCTGCACGTCCCGCCCGGCCGCGTCGGTGATGATCGCGTCCAGGGTGCCGGTGTGACGCAGCGTGCCGTAGGTCAGCTCGGTGGCGAAGGCCGCGTCCCGGCCGGTCAGCCCCTCCTCGCGCAGCATCGCCGGTAGCACCAGGTTGGCGTACGCGTCGTCCCGGTGCACCGCGGCGATCGCCTGGTAGGCCACGTGCCGGGGCAGGTCGACGGCGGGCCGGGCCGGGCGACCGCCGCGCCGGTCGGCGCCGGAGCGCCCCCCGCGGGAGCGGTCCCCGCCGGCGAACCGGCCGCCGTCGCCGGACCGGGCGCCACCGCCGTACCGCTGGCCCCGCCCGCCCCCGGCGGGCCGCTCGGCACCCGGACGGCCGTCGCGGTCGCCGGGCGGGCCCGCGGCGGAGGAACGGTCACCCCGGGGCTCGACGGGCCCCGTCACGCGAGCACCTCACCGGCGGCGACCCGGGCGCCGCGCGCCCAGTCGCTCGCCGACATCGCCTTCTTACCGGCCGCCCGCACCTCACCGAGCTGCACCGGCACGGTCGCCGTGCCGGCGAGGACGCGGGACTTCTCGACCAGCAGCTCGCCCGGCTTCAGCTCCGGGCCGTTCGCCAGCGGGGTGACCGGGCCGAGCTTCACCCGGTCGCCGCGGAAGGTGGTCCACGGGCCGGGGGCGGGCGTGCAGGCACGGATCCGCCGGTCGACGGCGAACGCCGGGTCGGCCCAGCGGACCCGGGCGTCCTCGACGGTCAGCTTCGGCGCGAGCGACACCCCGTCAGCGGGCTGCGGCTCGGCCCGGGCCGTGCCCGCCTCGAGCGCGTCGAGCGCCGCCACCAGCAGGCCGGCACCGGAGTGGGCGAGCCGCTCCAGCAGGTCGCCGGAGGTGTCGCCGGGACGGACCTCGTCGGTCACCGTGCCGTACACCGGGCCGGTGTCCAGCCCCTCCTCCAGCTGGAACACGCTGGCACCGGTCAGCTCGTCGCCGTGCAGCACCGCGTGCTGCACGGGCGCGGCGCCGCGCCACGCGGGCAGCAGCGAGAAGTGCAGGTTGATCCAGCCGTGCCGGGGGATCTCCAGCGCCACCGGCGGGACCAGCGCACCGTACGCGACCACCGGCACGCAGTCCGGGGCCAGCTCGCGGAGCCGGTCCAGGAATTCCGGCTCGCGCGGCTTCGCCGGGGTGAGCACCTCGACGCCGTGCGCGTCGGCCCAGGCCCCGACGGGCGAGCGGACCAGGCCCCGGCCCCGCCCGGCCGGCGCGTCGGGCCGGGTGACCACGGCCAGCAGCTCGTGACCGGACGCGGCGATGGCGTCCAGGGCGGGGACGGCGACGGCCGGGGTACCGGCGAAGACCAGGCGCATCCGGGTCACCGCCCCAGGCCGAACGGGTTGCCGGCGGCGTGCGGGCTGAGCTTGACCATCGGCGGAGTGGCCGGGTCGTACCACTCGGCCTGGCGGATCGCCTTCATGGCCGCCTTGCGGCCGGCCGGGTCGAGCCGGTCGACGAAGAGCACCCCGTCGAGGTGGTCGGTCTCGTGCTGGACGCACCGGGACATCAGGCCGGTGCCGACGATCTGCACCGGGTCGCCGTAACCGTTGAAGCCCTTGGCGACCACGTTCTGCCGGCGCTTGGTGTCGAAGTAGAGCCCGGGGATGGAGAGGCAGCCCTCCGGTCCGTCCTGCTCCTCGGAGTCGGGGAACTCCAGCACCGGGTTGACCAGGTGCCCGAGGACGTCGTCCACGTCGAAGGTGAACACCCGCAGGCCCACTCCGAGCTGCGGCGCGGCCAGGCCGGCCCCGCTCTGCTCGCGCATCGTGTCGGTCAGGTCGGCGATCAGCTTGCGCAGCTCGGCGTCGAAGTCGACGACCGGGTCGGCCGGCGTGCGCAGCACCGGATCCCCGAACAGACGGATGGGCTGGACGGTCACGCGGGGTGGCTCCTTCGGTGGGACGAGTGGTGCCGTACCAGTCTACGGAGTCGCCCCCGCCGCCCCGGCCGGCGTACCGCGATCGGTGACCCGCGACGCCTCGTCACCGACGGTGACCGGCAGGGTGGCGTAGCCGCGCAGGGTGAGCCGGACCCGGCGCTCGGGCGTCCCGGCCAGGGCGAGCCCGGGCAGCCGGCGCAGCAGCAGCGGGAAGGCCACCTGCGCCTCCAGCCGGGCCAGCGCCGCGCCCAGGCAGTAGTGCGGACCGGCGCCGAAGGAGAGCGGGTGCACCTGCGGGCGCCACGGGTCGAAGCGGTCCGGCTCCGGATAGCGGCGGGGGTCCCGGTTCGCCGCGCCGAGCAGCACGATCGTCCAGGTCCCGGCGGGCAGGTCGACGTCGCCGTGCCGGGCCGGGGCGGTGCTCATCCGCGAGGTCAGCTGGACCGGGGAGTCGTACCGGAGCAGCTCCTCGACGTACCCGGGGGCGAACTCGGGGTGGTCGCGCAGCGCCGCCGCCGCGCGGGGGTGCTCCAGCAGCACGACCAGCCCGTTGCCGAGCAGGTTCGTGGTGGTCTCGAAGCCGGCCACCAGCAGCACGACCAGGTTGGCCAGCAGCTCGTCCCCGGAGAGCCGGTCGCCGTCGGCCCTCATTCGGTCCGTGGCGCCGCCTGCCGGCGCGGAGGCCGGATCATGGCCGTCGGCGTCGTGCGCCTGCACCAGCGCGGTGGTCAGGTCGTCGGCCGGAGCCCGACGACGGGCCTCGACCAGCTCGGTGAAGTAGGCGCGCAGTTCGCTGGCGCCCCGGTCGGCCACCGCCAGCTCCTCCGGGGTGATCTCCGGTTCCAGGATCCCGGTGAGGTCGGTGGCCCAGCGACGGAACAGCGGCCGGTCAGCCGCCGGCACTCCGAGCAGCGCGCAGATGACCCCCACCGGCAGCGGGTACGCGAACTCGGCCTGGAAGTCGACGGGCGTGCCGTCGCGGCCCCGGGCCAGCATCCGGTCGATCAGCTCGTCGGCCTGGGCGGCGACCACGTCCCGCATGGCGGCGATCCGGCGCGGGGTGAAGGCGCCGGCCGCCAGCCGCCGCATCCGGCTGTGGTCGGGCGGGTTGGTGCGCAGCATCGACCGGGAGATGGACAGCGCGGCCGGGCTCTCCCGCCAACCGGGCATGAACTGGTCGCGCAGGCCGTCGTCCATCACCCCGAACCGGGCGTCGCGCAGGATCGCGTCGGCCTCGGCGTAGCCGGTGACCAGGTAGAAGACCGGTCCGGCCGGGACGATCGGCCCGTGCGCGCGCAACTGCTCGTACGTCGGGTACGGATTCACCCGCCCCGCCGGGGACATCAGCAGTGCGAGGGCGTCGGCAGGATCCACGGTCAGCCTCCCCAGGGTCGAAGGCCCTCATCATGCTCCGATCCGCTCGATCGGGCGATCCCCGCCGGCCGGCCGGACCAGCTCGACGCGGTGCACCAGTCGAGGCGTGACGAGGGCGACGCCGGCCAGCCCCGGGTGGTCGTGCACCGGCCCGGCGGGCAGCACCGCGAGGCCGTGACCGGCGGCCACCGCGGCGAGCAGGCCGGCCACGTCCGTCCCGTCGTAGCGGGTGGCCGCGGGGAAACCGTCGACGCCGGCCGCGGCGCGCAGCTGCGGCAGCGGCGCGGCGACGTCCGGCGCGGCGATCCAGCGAGCGACCGCCAGGTCGGCCAGCCGCAGGCCGGAACGGGCGGCGAGCGGGTGGGTCCGGGGCAGGGCCACCACCACCGGCTGCTCCGCGTGCCGGGTGGTGGCGGTGGGCCCGAGCTCGACGACCGGCAGCGGGTCGCTGGGGGCCACGAAACCGTCCAGCACACCCAGGTCGAGCTCGTCGGTCGCGACCCGGCGGACCAGGTCCGCGCGGGACACGACCCGGAGCACCAGGCCGGTCGCGTGCTCGTCGGCTGCGAGCGCCACCGCCGCCGGCACGGCCAGCGCGGTGGCGCCGACCCGCAGCGGTCCGGGCCGAGGCGCGCGCAGCCGGGCCAGGTCGGCCCGGGCGGCGGCCAGCCGGAGCAGGATCGGCTCGGCGTACGCCAGCAGCCGCTCCCCCGCGACGGTCGGCGTCACCGGGCGGCGCTCCAGTAGGCGTACGCCGAGGTCGGCCTCGAGCGCGGCGACGTGCTGGCTGACCGCCGACTGGGTGTAGCCGAGCTCGGCCCCCGCCGCCGAGAACGATCGCAGTCGCGCCACGGTCGTGAAGGTGCGCAGCAGGTGCGGGTCCACGTCGATAAGTCTTCCTGATCGGCCCAGCAGAGATCATCGTTGGCGCTGATGAACCGTTCCGGGTCACGATGCTCGCATGATCGTTCCCAGGCTCGCGCTGGTCGCCGACCGTTCCCCCGCCGTCCGCTCGCACGTCCGGTTGCCCGCGCTGCTGGCCGCCCTCCGCGACCGGCAGGCCACCGACCTCGACGCGTACTGGATCCCCACCGAGGAGGTCCCGGCGAGCCGCCTCGCCGAGTTCGACGGGATCTGGCTGTTGCCGGGCAGCCCGTACCGCAGCGAGGCCGGCGCGCTGGAGGCGGCGGGCACCGCCCGCCGCGCCGGCATTCCGTTCCTGGCCACCTGCGGCGGCTTCCAGCACGCCCTGCTGGAGTACGCCCGGACGGTCTGTGGCCTGACCGGGGTGGCCCACGCAGAGAACACGCCGGAGGCGGCGGACCTGCTGATCGAGCCGCTCGCCTGCGCGCTGCGCGGCCACCAGGCGGCGGTGCGGTTCACCGCCGGTTCGCTGGTTCAGCGGGCGACCGGCGTCGAACGCAGCATGGAGCGGTACCAGTGCGGGTACGGCCTCAACCACCGGCACCTGGACACCCTGGCCGCGCACGGCCTCCGGTTCACCGGGCACGACGAGGCCGGTGAGGTACGGGTGGCCGAGCTGCCCGGGCACCCGTTCTTCCTGGCCACCCTCTTCCAGCCGGAGCTGGCCGGGGACGGGGACGAGCCGCACCCGTTGATCCGGGCGTTCGCGGAGGCGACGGCGGAGCGGGCGGCCCGGCGGCGGACGACCGGGTGAGGCGGCGACCCGTCAGGCGCCGGTGCCCGGCTCCCCGGCGAGCACCGCGTCCCCGCCGAACAGGGCGTGCTCGGGCAGCGGGAGCTGGATGC
The DNA here is from genome assembly GCF_047200535.1 of Micromonospora mangrovicola. Taxonomy (NCBI): domain Bacteria; kingdom Bacillati; phylum Actinomycetota; class Actinomycetes; order Micromonosporales; family Micromonosporaceae; genus Micromonospora; species Micromonospora mangrovicola. The sequence continues at coordinate 53,756 of NZ_JBJZOG010000015.1, forward strand.
CGTGCGCGGCCTCCCAGTCGTGGATCAGGCTGGGCCGGGACTGGGCGGTGAAGTAGTCGACCGCGCTCATCCCGCCGACCACCGGCTCCTCCACCTCGGCGACCAGCCGGGCCGGGACCAGCGGGAAGCCGCTCTGCAGGGCGGCGCTGAGCCGCCGGTGCCCGTCGACCACGAAGAAGTACTCGCCCGTGTAGCCGATGGTCAGCGGCTCCAGGGCCTCGTCGCCGGCCTCGGCCACCTCGCCGACGAACTCCGCGTCCCACAGCCCGCGCAGGGTCGTGATGTCCTCGGTCGGGTAGACCCGGGCCGGGTCGAGCAGCAGCAGCGGCTGGCCGTCGCGCAGCACGTCCGCGCCGAGGCGGCCCTCGTACGCGTCGATGACGTGCTGGATCACCTGCTCGGGGGTGGCCCGGGTGGTGTCGCAGATCAAGTCGTAGTTGCGCAGCCGGGCCTTGTCGACGCCGTACCGCACGATGAACCGGCCCCGCTCGCTCTCGCTGCGCTCCTTGAGCTTGGCCTTCGCCTCCTCGATCGAGGTGTAACTCTCGGCCGGGCCGGACGGCCGGGCCAGCACCCGGCGGGCCGCCTCGGTCGGCTCGGTGATCATGTGCACCTTGAGCGCGTCGGTGAAGAAGTGCCAGGCCAGCCGGGAGTCCATCACCAGGCTCTCGCCGGAGGCGGCGATGTCCCGCTGGAGCTGGTCGACGTAGCCGTCGACGGCCTGGTCCAGCTCGGCGTGCAGGTTCAGCTGGAGGGCGGTCATCTGCCGCTCCTCGGCCATCTGCCGGTAGAGGTCGCCGACGCTGACCCGACGCAGGTTCAGCCGCTTGGCGATCTCGACGGAGACGGTGCTCTTGCCGCTGCCGAGGTCACCGTTGAAGACGATCGACTGACGAACGGTCACGACTGGTCCACCCTCGCTCACCGGCTGATTGACATCATCGAGTTGGCGTCGCCCGACGCTCTTCCGCCTTCATCGCCCCGGCTCGGCGCGGCTGACGCCGCCCCGCGACCCGGAGCCGTCGTACACCCAGGCATGACGGGCGATGTTATCACGCGCCGATTACCGAACTGCCGCACGACGTGTGCGACAAACCCCAGGTCACGACCATCGCGACGGGCCGGGCGCGGCACGTCACCGGGCCGGCCGGGTCAGAACAGGGCGAGCGGATCGACCTGCAGCCGGACCGGGTCGGCGGCCTTGCGGGCGCTGCGCTGCCCGGCGGCGGCGTGCAGCGCCTGCGCGAGGGCGGCGGCGCGGGCCCGGGGCACCCGGACCAGCATCCGTTCCCGCCCCTCCGCGGCGGGCACCGGGCCGAGCACCTCGGCGCCGTCGGGCAGCCGGACGCCGGCCAGCAGGTCGGCCACCGCCTCCGCCGGCCCGGTGACGCTGGCCATCCGGACCGCCGGCGGGAAACCCAGCTCGCGCCGCTCGGCCAGTTCCCGGGCGGCGAACCAGGGCGCGTCCCAGCGCAGCAGCGCCTGCACCGGGCCGAGGCCGCCGTCGGCCACCACCACGACCCGGCCGCCCGCGGGACCGGGCCGGGCCAGCGCGGCGGCGGCCAGCCAGCGCCGCAGCGCCTCCTCCCCCGCCCGCAGGTCGGCCCGGGTGAGCAGCGCCCACGAGTCGAGCAGCAGCACCGCCCCGTACCCGCCGGCGGCGATCGGTTCGGCCCCCGGGGTGGCGATCACCAGGCCCGCCCCGCCGGGCACCGTGCCGAGCACCTCCTCACGGCCGGAGGTGCGCACCGGGACGCCGGGAAAGGCGCGGCCGAGCTCCTCGGCGGTCCGCCGGGCACCGGTGACCGCGGCGCGCAGCCGCCGGCCACCGCACTGCGGGCAGGCGTACGCGGCGGCGACCCGCGCGCACCAGCGGCAGGCCGGCGCCCCCTCGGCCGAGGGCAGGGCGAGCGGCCCCGCGCAGTGCGGGCAGCGGGCCGGGGTCCGGCAGTCGGCACAGGCCACCGAGGGCAGATAGCCACGGCGGGGCACCTGGACCAGCACCGGCAGGTCGGCGTGGAGCGCGTCCCGGGCGGCGGTCCAGGCCAGGCTCGGCAGCCGGGCGGAGGCGGCGCCGGGGTCGCGGGCCAGCTGCGGGTCGTCCCCGGTCGGGGCGATGGCCGGCACCCGGGCCCGCAGGGTCGTCCGGTCGGCGACCACCTCCCGGGCCCAGCCGGTCTCCACCAGCAGCTGCGCCTCGGCGGTACGGGCGTACCCGCCGACCAGGGCGGCCGCGCCGGTGAGCCGGGCCCGGGTGAGCAGCACGTCGCGGGCGTGCGGGTACGGCGCCCGGGGCTCGGCGTGCAGGTCGTCCCCGTCGTCCCAGATCGCGACGAGACCGAGCCGCGCGACCGGGGCGAACATGGCCGAGCGGGTGCCGACGACCACCGGCACGTCGCCGCGCAGCGCGGCGAGGAAGGCCCGGTAGCGGCGGGCCGGGCCGAGCGCGGCCGAGAGCAGGGCGTGCCGCCCCGGCCCGAGGGCGTCGGTGAGCGCGGCGTCGAGGCGGTCCAGGTCGCGGGCGTCGGCCACCACGACCACCGCGCCCCGGCCGCCGGCCACGGTGGCGGCGACGGCGTCGGCGTAGCGGGCGGCCCAGTCCTCGCCGGGCAGCGCGGACCAGACCGCCCGGGGCGCCCGCCCGTCGGTCAGCGCGCGCAGGAGGGCCGGTCCGGCCGGATAGTCCCGCCAGCCGCGCGGGTCGACCGGGCGACCCTCCGGCGACCCGGCGTCGGGCTGCTCGGCGGGGTGTCCGGGCAGGGCGGCGGTGAGTTCCTTCTCCACCCGTGCGTGCCGGGGCGGGACGGCGAGCCGGAGCACGTCGGCGAGGCTGCCGGCGTACCGGTCGGCGACCGCGCGGGCCAGACCGGCGACCTCCGGGGCCAGCACCGGCACCGGGGAGACCACCTTCTCCAGGTACGCCAGCCGGGGATGGTCGGACCGCTCGGCCCGCTCCAGCAGCCACCCGTCGACGAGCTGGCCGGCGAAGCGCACCTTCACCCGGACGCCGGGCTGCGCCTGGGCGTCCAGCTCGGCGGGGACCAGGTAGTCGAACGGGCGGTCGAGGTGGGCCAGGGGCAGGTCCACGCAGACGTGAGCGACCGGCGACCCCGAAGCGGGTCGCCGGTCGCTGCGCCTGGCGCCGGTCAGGCTCCCGCGGCCGACTTGAGGTCGGCGGCCCGGTCGGTGCTCTCCCAGGTCAGGTCCGGCAGCTCGCGGCCGAAGTGGCCGTACGCGGCGGTCTGCCGGTAGATCGGGCGGAGCAGGTTGAGATCCCGGATGATCGCGGCCGGGCGTAGGTCGAAGACCTCGGCGACGGCCTTCTCGATCGAGGCGACCGGCACGGTCTCGGTGCCGAAGGTCTCGATGAACAGGCTCACCGGGTGGGCCTTGCCGATCGCGTACGCGACCTGCGCCTCGCAGCGCTCGGCCAGGCCGGCGGCGACCACGTTCTTGGCGACCCAACGCATCGCGTACGCGGCGGACCGATCCACCTTGGACGGGTCCTTGCCGGAGAAGGCGCCGCCGCCGTGGCGGGCGTAGCCGCCGTAGGTGTCGACGATGATCTTCCGCCCGGTGAGTCCGGCGTCGCCCATCGGGCCGCCGATCTCGAACCGTCCGGTCGGGTTGATCAGCAGCCGGTAGCCCTCAGTCTCCAGACCGAGGCCCTCCAGCTCGGGCGTGATGACGTGCTCGCGGATGTCCGGGGTGAGCAGCGAGCCGAGCGAGATGTCGGCGGCGTGCTGGCTGGAGACGACGACCGTGTCGAGGCGGACCGGGCGCAGCCCGTCGTACTCGATGGTCACCTGGGTCTTGCCGTCCGGCCGCAGGTACGGCACGGTGCCGTCCTTCCGCACCGCGGCGAGGCGGCGGGCCAGCCGGTGGGCGAGCGCGATCGGCAGCGGCATCAGCTCAGGGGTCTCCGAGCAGGCGAAGCCGAACATCATGCCCTGGTCGCCGGCGCCCTGCGCGTCCAGCGCGCTCTCCGAGCCTCCGGTGCGCAGCTCGAAGGCGTTGTCCACGCCCTGCGCGATGTCCGGCGACTGCGCGCCGATGGAGACGCTGACGCCACAGGAGGCACCGTCGAAGCCCTTCTTCGACGAGTCGTACCCGATCTCCAGGATCGTCTCGCGGACGATGGTCGGGATGTCGGCGTACGCCTTGGTGGTGACCTCGCCGGCGACGTGGACCTGACCGGTGGTGATCAGGGTCTCCACCGCGACGCGGCTGTGCGGGTCCTTGGCGAGCAGCGCGTCGAGAATGCCGTCACTGATCTGGTCGGCGATCTTGTCCGGGTGGCCTTCCGTGACCGATTCGGACGTGAAGAGACGTGTCACGGCACTCCTAAGCATCTGGTAACTCTTGAACGGTCGCTCGGCGGCAGTTTAGTCACCGTGGATCCAGGGTGACGCGGCGAATGCGGAGCGATCAATCGTCGGGATTGCTGCCGATCCGGGCGACCACGAGGTCCCAGACGGCGTCGGCCAGTTCCTCCTTCGGCTGCTCGGGCAGCCGGCGCACCGACCCGTCCGCCCCGATCACCGTGGCCGCGTTGGTCTCCGCGCCGAACACCTTGTCCACGCCCACCTCGTTGATCACGATCAGGTCCGCCCGCTTGCGGGCGAGCTTGGCCCGCCCGTTCGCCTCGGCGTCCCCGGTCTCGGCGGCGAAGACCACCAGCACCCGCTCGGGCCGCCGACAGCGGCCCAGCTCGGCGGCGATGTCGGGGTTGGTGACCAGCTCGATGGTGGGCGCGCTGCCGTCCTCCGCCTTCTTGATCTTACCTGGCGCGAAGGTGGCCGGGCGGAAGTCGGCGGGTGCGGCGGCCATCACCACGGCGTCCGCGTCCGCGGCCGCCTCCAGCGTCGCCTTGCGCAGTTCCTCGGTGGTGCCGACCCGGACCAGGTCCACACCGGCCGGGTCGGCGAGCGCGACGTTGGCCGAGATCAGGGTGACCCGGGCGCCCCGGGCCACGGCGGCGCGGGCGAACGCGTACCCCTGCTTGCCGGAGGAGCGGTTGCCGAGGAAGCGGACCGGGTCGAGCGGCTCGCGGGTGCCGCCGGCGGTGACCACGACGTGCCGGCCGCTCAGGTCGGCCGGGGCGGCGACGCCCCGGGCGAGGGCCCGGCGGGCGACCGCGAAGATCTCCCCCGGGTCGGGCAGCCGACCCTTGCCGGTGTCCTTGCCGGTCAACCGCCCGACGGCGGGCTCGATCACCAGGACGCCCCGGGAGCGCAGCGTCGCGACGTTGGCGACGGTGGCCGGGTGCTCCCACATCTCGGTGTGCATCGCCGGGGCGAGCACGACCGGGCAGCGGGCGGTCAGCAGGGTGTTGGTGAGCAGGTCGTCGGCGAGGCCGTGCGCGGCCTTGGCGAGCAGGTCGGCGGTCGCCGGGGCCACCACCACGAGGTCGGCGTGCTGGCCGAGCCGGACGTGCGGCACCTCGTGCACGTCGGACCAGACGTCGTCGGCGACCGGCTGGCCGGAGAGTGCGGCCCAGGTCGGCGCCCCGACGAAGCGGAGCGCCGACGCGGTCGGCACGACCCGGACCCGGTGGCCCGACTCGGTGAAGAGCCGGAGCAGCTCACACGCCTTGTAGGCGGCGATGCCGCCACCGACCCCGAGAACGATCTCGGCGGTCATCGGCGCGGGTGGGACTTACGGCTGGTCGGTCGGCTCGGCGGTGAGCAGACCCGCGTTGATCTCGCGCATGGCGATGGAGAGTGGCTTCTCCTGGGGGGTGGTCTCCACGAGCGGGCCGACGTACTCCAGCAGGCCCTCGCCGAGCTGGCTGTAGTAGGCGTTGACCTGGCGCGCGCGCTTCGCGGCGAAGATCACCAGCGCGTACTTCGAGGTCGTCTTCTCGAGGAGCTCGTCGATCGGCGGGTTGGTGATGCCCTCGGGGTTGGTGGCGATGGATCCCACGGATAAACCTCTGCGTCGTGTGCGCCGCCCGCAAGCGGTGGCTCTCAACCGCTCGGGCGCGGTTGGGCCGGAGCCAGAATTGAAGAACCGAGCAAGCCTACCAGCTCGTCCACCACGCGCTCGGTCCGGTCGTGCCGCACGGCGTGTGCGAAGGCGGCCGCGACGGCCGGGTCCGGCCGGTACGCCGGCGGCGCGAGGAGCACCAGCTGGGCGTCCGGCACGGCGGCCCGGACGGCGAGCGCGCCGGGCAGGTCCAGCGCGAGCAGCACGGGTCGCCCCTCGGCGAGCCGGGACCGGACGCCCTCGCGCGGCACCCCGCGCCGGTACGGGCCGATCCGGCACCACTCCAGCAGCTCGTCGGCCGCGATCATCCGGTCGAACGCGGCGGCGTCGAGAAAAAGCCGGTCGACCCCGGGCACCTCGCCGGGGCACCGCGGTCGGGTGGTCGCGGGCACGGGCCGCCACACCGACGGAAAGCGCGCCCGGACCAACTCGACGACACTCTCCCGGCCGTCCCCCGAGGGTCCGGCCAGGACAGTGAGCCGAGCCGCCGGGCGCGCCTCGTCATCCGTGCTCACCGCTTGTTTCTACACGCCCAGGGCGCTCAGTTGGCGGCGAACTCTCCAAGCAGAGCCTTGCGCTGCTGCTCGCCCAGGCCACGCAGGCGACGGCTGTCAGCGATCTTGAGCTTCTCCATGATCTGGGTGGCCCGGATCTTGCCGATGCCCGGCATCGCCTGCAGCACGGCCGACACCTTCAGCTTGCCGACGACATCGTCGGACTCGGCCTGCTCGAGGACGGTCGCGAGGCTGGTCTTGCCCTGCTTGAGGTCCTCCTTCAGCTTGGCACGGGCCTTGCGGATCTCCGCGGCCTTCTCCAGCGCGGCAGCGCGCTGCTCGGGGGTCAGTGACGGGAGCGGCACCAGTTCTCCTCAGGTCCCTCATGCGACGGGCGGAACGCACCGCCGCTGCTGTGAAACGTGGTGACGCTGGCAACCAAAGGGGTCCGTGGTTCCCAGCGCGGGGAAAACTAGCGGTCAACGGCGTTTTCGGCAACGTGGACGCGCGAAGATCAACGGAAAGTGACCGAGCCGTCAGTCAGTCACACACCGGCCAGGGCCCCCCGACAGTCGGCCAGCGCCCGCTCGGCGGCGGCCCGCAGGGCGGCCACGTCGGGTCCGGCGTTCAGCACCTCACGGGAGTAGGACGGCAACACCGCGGAGAGGCTGGAGCCGAAGACGGTGCTCAGGTCGGCCGCCGTGGCGCCCTGGGCGCCCAGCCCCGGGGCGAGCAGCGGACCGTGCACGGCGGAGAGGTCGTGACCGGTGTCACCGATCGTCGCGCCGACTACCAGACCGAAGCTGCCGAGCGGCTCGGCACCCTGGTTGAGCTGGGAAATCTCGTCGATTACAGTCTGCGCCACGGTCCGCCCGTCGGCCGCGACGGCGCGTTGCACGGCGGCGCCCTCCGGGTTGGAGGTGAGCGCCAGGACGAAGACGCCACCCCCGTTCGCGGCGGCCAGCTCGAACATCGGCGCGAGGGAGCCTACTCCCAGGTAGGGGCTCGCCGTGATCGCGTCGACATACAGCGGGCTGGATGGATCGAGGTACGCCGCGGCGTACGCGCTGACCGTCGATCCGATGTCGCCACGCTTGACGTCGAGCAGAACGAGTGCGCCCGAATTTCGCAACTGTCGGATAGTTGACTCAAGGATGCCGACACCCCGCGAACCGAAGCGCTCGAAGAACGCCGACTGCGGCTTGACCACGGTGACCCGGTCGCCGAGCGCCTCCACCACCGTGCGGCTGAACCGCTCCAGGCCCGCCACGTCGTCGGACAGCCCCCACCGGGCCAGCAGCCCGGGGTGCGGGTCGATACCCACGCAGAGCGGTCCCCGCTCGGCCACGGCCCGGTGCAGACGGGCGCCGAAGCTCTCCATGCGAATCTCCTTCTCCTGTGCGCGGCTGCGCCGCGGTGTGCGCGACGGCTGCGCCGTCGCCCGGGTAGTCCGGTGCCGGCCCCCGTGGCCGGCGGGTCGGGCCGCGGCCGGCCCGGTACGGGCTCAGCCCGCCTTGACCGCCGCCTCGATGCCGGCCACGATCCGCGCCACGTCGGCCTCGTCGGTGACGTACGGCGGCATGGTGTAGATCAGGTCGCGGAACGGGCGCAGCCAGACGCCCTGGGCGACGGCGGCGGCGGTGGCCCGGGGCAGGTCCACCTCGTGGTCGAGCTGGACCACGCCGATCGCGCCGAGCACCCGGACGTCGGCCACCCCGGTCGCGCCCCGCAGCGGCTCCAGGCCGGTCCGCAGCCCCGCGGAGATCCGCCTCACCCGCCCGGCCCAGTCCCCGGCCGCCAGCAGGCCCAGGGAGGCGTTGGCGACCGCGCAGGCGAGCGGGTTGCCCATGAAGGTCGGCCCGTGGGCGAGGACCCCGTCGGCGGAGATGCCCCGGGCCACCTCGGCGGTGCACAGGGCGGCAGCCAGGGTGAGGTACCCGCCGGTGAGCGCCTTGCCGACGCAGAGCACGTCCGGGGCGACCCCGGCGTGCTCCGCGGCGAACATCGTCCCGGTGCGGCCGAAGCCGGTGGCGATCTCGTCGAAGACCAGCAGGATGCCGTGCGCCCGGGTCACCTCGCGCAGCACCCGCAGGTAGTGCGGATGGTGGAAGCGCATGCCGCCGGCCCCCTGGACCACCGGCTCCACGATCACCGCGGCCAGCTCGTCGGCGTGCCGCTCGACCGCGTCCACCAGGGCCGCCTCGTACGCCGGGTCGGGTGGGGTGTCGAACCCGCCCGGCGGCACCGGGGCGAAGACCTGCCGGGGCAGCACGTCGCCCCAGAGGTGGTGCATGCCGCCCTCCGGATCGCAGACGCTCATCGGGTGGAAGGTGTCACCGTGGTAGCCGCCCCGCCAGGTGCCCAGCCGGCGGCGCTGCGGCCGCCCGGTGGCCCGCTGCCACTGCAGGCACATCTTCACCGCCACCTCGACGCTGACCGAGCCCGAGTCGGCGAGGAAGACGTGTTCCAGGCCGTCCGGGGACAGCTCGACCAGGGTCCGGGCCAGGCGCACCGCGGGCTCGTGGGTGAGGCCGCCGAACATCACGTGGCTCATCCGGCCGAGCTGATCGGTGACGGCGGCGTCCAGCGCCGGGTGCCGGTAGCCGTGGATCGCCGCCCACCAGGACGACATCCCGTCGACCAGCTCGCGGCCGTCGGCCAGCCGCAGCCGTACGCCCTCGGCGCTCTCCACCACGTACGGCGGGCTGGCCGGCGGCAGCGCCGCGTACGGGTGCCAGACGTGCCGGCGGTCGACGGCGAGGATCTCCTCGGGGGTCACGGGACTCTCCTTCGTGTCCTCGCGGGCGTGTCCCGCGTCGGGCCGGCCGGATCCCTCCGGAGGTGTCCCGCCCGGCCCTCGTTCACCGGTGGCCGGCCGGTACCGTCGCCGGCGCGGTCGCCCGGGCGACCGACCGGACCAGGGCCGGGCCGCGGTAGATGAATCCGGTGTAGAGCTGAACCAGGCTGGCGCCGGCGTCGAACATCCGGGCCGCGTCATCCGGGTCGAGGATGCCGCCGACGCCGATCACCGGCAGCCGGCCACCGGTCTCCCGGTGGACGAAGGCGACCACCTCGCGGGCGCGCCCGGTCAGCGGACGCCCGGACAGACCGCCGGTCTCCTCCCCCCGCGCCCGGTCGGCCGGGGCGAGCCCGTCCCGGCCCAGCGTGGTGTTGGTGGCGATCACGCCCGCCGCCCCGCAGTCCAGGCAGACCTCCAGCAGCTCGGCGACGGCCGGCTCGGTGAGGTCCGGAGCGATCTTCACCAGCACCGGCTTCTCCCCGACCAACGCCGCGAGCAGCGCGTCCAGGTGGGACCGGTCCTGCAGCGACCGCAGCCCGGGAGTGTTCGGTGAGGACACGTTGACCGCGAAGTAGTCGCCGTGCTCCTTCAGCGCCCGGTACGAGGCCAGGTAGTCGTCGACGGCCTCGTCCAGCGGGGTCACCTTGGACTTGCCGAGCGAGATGCCCAGCGGCACGCCGAGCGGGCGCGGCAGCGCCGCCAGCCGGGCCGCGAGGGCCTCGGCGCCGGCGTTGTTGAAGCCCATCCGGTTGACCACCGCCTCGCTGTCGCGCAGCCGGAACAGCCGGGGCCGGGGGTTGCCCGGCTGGGCGTGCGCGGTGACCGTGCCGACCTCGACGAAGCCGAAGCCGAGCGCCGGCCAGGCCGGCAGCGCGACCCCGTTCTTGTCCATCCCGGCCGCCAGCCCCACCGGGTTCGGGAAGTCCACCCCGAACACCGTGCGCGGCGCCGACCGGAAGTACCGGGCCCGCAGCGCGGCCAGCGCCGCCGGCCGCCGCGACACCGAGGCCAGCCGGTCGAGCGTCCACTCGTGCGCCCGCTCGGCGTCCCCGCCACCGATCCGGAACAACTGCGGCCGCACGACCTGCTCGAAGATCACGCTGCGCCTCCCCACCGCACCGTCTCGCCGATCATGAAGTTGACGGCGATGTGGATCTCCTCCACCGCCGCCGGCCTCATGGCCGGCGCGGGACGGGCGGTCACTCCCCGGCTCGCAGGGCGGCGTGGAGTTCCTGGAGGGGACGGACCCGCATGTCGCCCCGGATGCGGGCCTCGATGCCCATCACCGCGGCGGCCGCGCCGGGCACCGTGGTGATGCAGGGGATGTCCGCCGTCACCGCCGCGCTGCGGATCTCGTAGCCGTCCGAACGGGCGCTCGCGCCCGAACCCTGCGGGGTGTTCACCACCAGGGCCACGTCGCCGCCGAGGATCAGCGACACCGCGTCCGCGCCCTCGCCCGCCTCGTAGTGCTTGCGGATCTGCTCGCAGGCGATGCCGTGCCGGCGCAGCACCTCGGCCGTGCCGGTGGTGGCGACGATCTCGAAGCCCAGGTCGGCCAGGCGCTTGATCGGGAAGATCATGCCGCGCTTGTCCCGGTTGGCGACCGAGACGAAGATCTTGCCGGTGGTCGGCAGCGACCCGTACGCGGCGGCCTGCGACTTGGCGAACGCCTGGCCGAATCCGGTGTCGATGCCCATCACCTCGCCGGTGGACTTCATCTCCGGGCCGAGCAGCACGTCGATGCCCTTGCCGGACGGGGTACGGAACCGCTTGAACGGCAGCACCGCCTCCTTGACCGCGATCGGGGCGTCGGCCGGCATGGTGCCACCGTCCCCGGCGGGCGGCAGCATCCCCTCGGCGCGCAGCTCGGCGATGGTCGCGCCGAGCGCGATCCGGGCCGCCGCCTTGGCCAGCGGCACCGCGGTCGCCTTGGAGACGAACGGCACCGTCCGGGAGGCGCGCGGGTTCGCCTCCAGCACGTAGAGCATGTCGCCCTGGAGCGCGTACTGGACGTTGAGCAGGCCCTTCACTCCGATCCCCCGGGCGATCGCCTCGGTGTAGCGGCGGACCTGGGCCAGATGGGAGCCGGCCAGGGTGATCGGCGGCAGCGCGCAGGACGAGTCGCCGGAGTGGATCCCGGCCTCCTCGATGTGCTCCATCACCCCGCCGAGGTAGACGTCGCCGTCGGCGTCCACCAGCGCGTCCACGTCGATCTCGATGGCGTCGTCGAGGAAGCGGTCCACCAGCACCGGGTGGTCGGGCGAGATGTCGGTGGCCCGGCCGATGTAGTCGCGCAGCGTGGCATCGTCGTAGACGATCTCCATCCCCCGCCCGCCGAGCACGTACGACGGCCGCACCAGAACCGGGTACCCGATCTCCTCGGCGATCGCCTTCGCCTCGTCGTACGAGGTCGCCATGCCGTGCGCCGGGGCGCGCAGCCCGGCCCGGGCCAGCACCGCGCCGAACGCGCCCCGCTCCTCGGCCAGGTGGATCGACTCCGGCGAGGTGCCGACCACCGGCACGCCGGCGTCCTTCAGCCGCTGGGCCAGCCCGAGCGGGGTCTGCCCGCCGAGCTGCACGATCACCCCGACCACGCCCGGGCCGCCGGCCGCCCGGCCGGAGGAGTCCTCGGCGTGCCACACCTCCAGGACGTCCTCGAAGGTCAGCGGCTCGAAGTAGAGCCGGTCGGCGGTGTCGTAGTCGGTGGAGACGGTCTCCGGGTTGCAGTTCACCATGACCGTCTCGTAGCCGGTGCCCCCGGCGCCGGAACCGGACGCGGGGCCCGAGCCGATCGGCGCGCTGCGCAGCGCCTGAACGGCGTGCACACAGGAGTAGTCGAACTCGATGCCCTGGCCGATCCGGTTCGGCCCCGAGCCCAGGATGATCACCTTGGGCCGGTCCGAGGGCGCGACCTCGGTCTCCTGGTCGTACGTGGAGTAGTGGTAGGGCGTGGTCGCCTCGAACTCGGCGGCGCAGGTGTCCACGGTCTTGTAGACCGGTCGGACGCCGAGCCGGTGGCGCAGGGTACGGACGCCGTCCTCGGCGGCCAGCTCGGGACGGAGCGCGGCGAGCTGCCGGTCGGACAGGCCGGCCCGCTTGGCCCGGCGCAGCAGGTCGGCGTCGAGCACCGGGGCGTCGACGATCTCGGCGCGCAGCTCGACCAGCGCGGCGATCTGGTCCAGGAACCAGGGGTCCATCCCGCCGGAGGCCTCGGCCACCTCCGCGATCGACGCGCCCAGCCGCAGCGCCCGCTCGACCGTGTAGAGCCGGCCGTCGTGCGGCATCCGCAGCGCGGCGAGGGTGTTCTCCTTCGTCGCGCCGGCCGGGCCGGTGCCCGTCGCGGCAGCGACGACCTCATCCGGCACAGTCCAGAATCCGGCTGCCTTCGTCTCCATCGAGCGCATCGCCTTGTTCAGCGCCTCGGTGAAGTTGCGGCCGAGGCTCATCGCCTCGCCGACCGATTTCATGGTGGTGGTCAGCTCCGGGTCCGCGCCGGGGAACTTCTCGAACGCGAACCGGGGGATCTTCACCACCACGTAGTCCAGGGTCGGCTCGAACGCCGCCGGGGTCTTCAGGGTGATGTCGTTCGGGATCTCGTCCAGGGTGTAGCCGATGGCCAGCTTCGCGGCGATCTTGGCGATCGGGAAGCCGGTGGCCTTGGAGGCGAGCGCCGAGGAGCGGGACACCCGGGGGTTCATCTCGATCACGACGATCCGGCCGTCGGCCGGGTTCACCGCGAACTGGATGTTGCAGCCGCCGGTGTCCACCCCGACCTCGCGCAGCACGGCGATGCCGAGGTCACGCAGCCGCTGGTACTCCCGGTCGGTGAGGGTCATCGCCGGGGCGACGGTGACGCTGTCGCCGGTGTGCACGCCCATCGGGTCGACGTTCTCGATGGAGCAGACCACCACCACGTTGTCGTGGCGGTCGCGCATGAGCTCGAGCTCGTACTCCTTCCAGCCGAGCACGCTCTCCTCGATGAGCACCTCGTGCACCGGGCTGGCGGCCAGGCCGGCCCCGGCGATCCGCTCCAGGTCCTTGTCGTTGTGCGCCATGCCGGAGCCGAGACCGCCCATGGTGAACGACGGCCGGATCACCACCGGCAGGCCCAACTCGGCGACGGTGGCGCGGACCTCGTCCATGGAGTGGCAGACCCGGGACCGCGGCACCAGCGAGGACGGGTCGTCCAGACCGAGGCGTACGCCGGCCTTGGCCACGATGTCCTTGAACAGCTGCCGGTCCTCGCCCCGGTTGATCGCCTCGATGTTGGCGCCGATCAGTTCGACGCCGTACTTCTCCAGGACGCCGGCCTCGTGCAGGGCCACCGCGGTGTTCAGCGCGGTCTGCCCGCCCAGGGTGGGCAGCAGCGCGTCGGGGCGCTCCTTGGCGATGACCAGCTCGACGAACTCCGGGGTGATCGGCTCGACGTACGTGGCGTCGGCGAACTCCGGGTCCGTCATGATCGTCGCCGGGTTGGAGTTGACCAGGCTGACCCGGATCCCCTCGCTGCGCAGCACCCGGCAGGCCTGGGTGCCGGAGTAGTCGAACTCGCAGGCCTGCCCGATCACGATCGGCCCGGAGCCGATCACCAGCACGTGCTTGAGGTCGGTCCGCTTAGGCATTCTTGCCGCCTTCGATGAGCTCGGCGAAACGGTCGAACAGGTAGTCCGCGTCGTGCGGGCCGGCCGCCGCCTCCGGGTGGTACTGGACGGTGAAGGCGGGCACATCCTTGGCCCGCAGCCCCTCGACCACGTTGTCATTGAGGCAGACGTGTGACACCTGGACGCCGCCGAACTCGGTGTCGATCACCTGGTCGGGGACGACGGCCCCGGCCTGCGCGCCCGGCACCTGCACCGCGAAGCCGTGGTTGTGGCTGGTCACCTCGACCTTGCCGGTGGCCCGGTCGAGCACCGGCTGGTTGATGCCACGGTGGCCGTAGCCGAGCTTGTAGGTGCCGAAGCCGAGCGCCCGGCCGAGGATCTGGCTGCCGAAGCAGATGCCGAACAGCGGGATCCGCCGGCTCAGCACCTCGCGGGCCAGGGCCACCGGCCCGTCGGCCGTGGCCGGGTCACCCGGCCCCGGGGAGAAGAAGACCGCATCCGCGCCGGTCGACAGCAGGTCCTCGATGGTGGCGCCGGCGGGCAGCACGTGGGTGGTGACGCCGCGCGCCGCGAGCCGGCGCGGCACGTTGCGCTTGATGCCCAGGTCCAGCGCGGCGACCGTGAACCGGTGCTCGCCCTGCGCCGCCACCACGTACGGCTTGGCGGTGGTCACCTCGGCGGAGAGGTCCGCGCCGACCATCTGCGGCGACCGGCGGACCCGGTCGAGCAGGGCACGCGGGTCGTCGTCGACGCTGGAGATGCCGACCCGCATGGCGCCCCGCTCCCGCAGGTGGCGGGTGAGCGCCCGGGTGTCGACGCCGCTGATGCCGACCACGCCCTCGGCGGCGAGCCGGTCCTCCAGGCCGCCGGTGGCGCGCCAGTTGGAGCCGATCCGGGCCGGGTCACGGACCACGTACCCGGCGACCCAGATCCGGCCGGACTCGTCGTCCTCGCCGTTCACGCCGGTGTTGCCGATGTGCGGCGCGGTCTGCGCCACCACCTGCCGGTGGTACGAGGGGTCGGTCAGGGTCTCCTGATAGCCGGTCATGCCGGTGTTGAAGACCGCCTCACCGAAGGTCTCCCCGACGCTGCCGTACGCCTCGCCGTGGAAGGTCCGGCCATCCTCCAGCACGAGGATCGCCGATCTGCGCTCAGCCATTACTTGACAGCCTTTCCGTCCAGGACCGTCGGCTCGCCGCGCAGGAAGGTCGCCACGATGCGACCCGGCAGCGTCATGCGGGCGTACGGGGTGTTGCGACTGCGACTGGCCAGCTCCGCCGGTTCGATGACCCGCCGGGCGGCCGGGTCGACCAGGGTCAGGTTGGCCGGCACACCGGGCGCGGGGTCGACGCCGTGCCCGTCCAGACCGGCGATCCGGGCCGGGGCGCGGGACATCCGCTCGGCGATCAGGTCCCACTGTGGGCCGAGCACGTCCAGCGCGATGGAGAGCGCCGTCTCCAGGCCGAGCATGCCCGGCCGGGCGTACGCCCACTCGCACTCCTTGTCCTCCACGGCGTGCGGGGCGTGGTCGGTGGCGATGATGTCGATCACGCCCTCCGCCAGGGCCGCCCGCAGCGCGGCGACGTCGCTCGCGGTCCGCAGCGGCGGGTTGACCTTGAAGACCGGGTCGTAGCTGGCCGCCGGGCTCCAGTTGTTCGCGAGTGCGGGGCTTGCCAGCTCACTCCTTCCGCTCACGACCTCGTCGGTGAGCAGCAGGTGGTGCGGGGTGACCTCGGCGGTGACCTTCACTCCGCGCGCCTTGGCGTGCCGCAGCACCTCCACGCTGCCGGCGGTGGAGACGTGGCAGATGTGCAGGCGGCTGCCGACGTGCTCGGCCAGCAGCACGTCCCGCGCGATGATCGCCTCCTCGGCGACCGCCGGCCAGCCGGTCAGCCCGAGCCGGGTGGAGACCTCCCCCTCGTGCATCTGCGCGCCCTCGGTGAGCCGGGGCTCCTCGGCGTGCTGGGCGATGATTCCGTCGAACGCCTTGACGTACTCCAGCGCGCGGCGCATCAGCTTCGGATCCGCGACGCAGTGTCCGTCGTCGGAGAAGATCCGCACCCGGGCCGCCGAGTCGGCCATCGCGCCAAGCTCGGCCAGGCGCTCGCCGGCCAGGCCGACGGTCACCGCGCCGATCGGCTGCACGTCGACCAGCCCGGCCTCCCCGCCGAGCCGCCAGACCTGCTCCACCACACCGGCGGTGTCGGCCACCGGCGAGGTGTTCGCCATCGCGCAGACGGCGGTGTAGCCGCCCAGCGCCGCCGCCCGGGAGCCGGACTCGACGGTCTCGGCGTCCTCCCGGCCCGGCTCGCGCAGGTGGGTGTGCAGGTCGACCAGGCCGGGCAGGGCGACCAGGCCCGCGCCGTCGATCACCGTGGCGTCCGACGCGTCGAGCCCGGCGCCGGTCTCCGCCACGACACCGTCGCGGATCAGCAGGTCGGTCGGCGCCGCACCGACCACGCTCACGTTCTTGATCAGGTACGCGGTCACCGGTTGTTCCCTCCGAGCAGCAGGTAGAGGACGGCCATCCGCACGGAGACCCCGTTGGCGACCTGTTCGACGATGGTGGAGCGGGGCGAGTCGGCCACCTCGGGCGTGATCTCCATGCCCCGGTTCATCGGTCCGGGGTGCATGACGATCGCGTGCTCGGGCAGCCGGCGCATGCGTGGCCCGTCCAGCCCGTAGCGGCGGGCGTACTCGCGGGCCGAGGGGAAGTAGGAGTCGTTCATCCGCTCCCGCTGCACCCGCAGCATCATCACCACGTCCACGCCGGGTGCAACGGCGTCGAGGTCGTACGAGACGTCGGCGCCCGGGGCGAGCGCCTGCGCGATGTTGACGGGGATGAGGGTCGGCGGGCCGACCAGGGTGACCTTGGCACCGAGGGTGGAGAGCAGCAGCACGTTGGAGCGGGCCACCCGGGAGTGCAGCACGTCGCCGACGATCGCCACGTGCAGGCCGGCGATCCGGCCGAGCCGGGAGCGCATCGTGTACGCGTCGAGCAGCGCCTGGGTGGGGTGTTCGTGGGTGCCGTCACCGGCGTTGACCACCGACCCGTCGACCCAGTTGGCCAGCCGGTGCGGGGCGCCGGAGGCGGGGTGCCGGACGACCACCGCGTCGGCCCCCATCGCCTGCAGGGTGAGCGCGGTGTCCTTCAGGCTCTCGCCCTTGGCCACGCTGGAGCCCTTGGCCGAAAAGTTGATCACATCGGCGCTGAGCCGCTTGGCGGCCGCCTCGAACGAGATCCGGGTCCGGGTGGAGTCCTCGTAGAAGAGGTTGACCACGGTCCGGCCGCGCAGCGCGGGCAGCTTCTTGACCTCGCGGCCGGCGACGGTGGCCATCTCGGCGGCGGTGTCCAGGATCTGGGTGGCGGTGGCCGCGTCCAGGTCGGCCCCGGAGAGCAGGTGCCTGATCATGAAGGGCTCCCCCCGTACAGCTTGACCTCGTCGGCGCCGTCGGTCTCGGCGAGCGTGACCTTGACGCTCTCGGCGAGCGCGGTCGGGATGTTCTTGCCGACGTAGTCAGCGCGGATGGGCAGCTGGCGGTGGCCGCGGTCGACCAGGACGGCCAGTTGCACCGAGGCCGGGCGACCGACGTCGCTGAGCGCGTCCAGCGCGGCCCGCACGGTACGGCCGGAGAAGAGCACGTCGTCGACGAGGATCACCCGCTTGCCGTCGATCCCGGCGGACGGCAGGTCGGTCGGGCCGACCGCACGGGTGGCGTGCCGGCGCAGGTCGTCGCGGTAGAGGGTGATGTCGAGCACGCCGACCGGGACGGTCACGTCCTCGAAGGTGCTGATCCGGGCGGCGAGCCGCCGGGCCAGGGGCACACCCCGGGTGGGAATGCCGAGCAGCACGGTGTCGGCGGCGCCCTGGGTCTTCTCCAGGATCTGGTGGGCGATGCGGTCGACCACCCGCGACACGTCTGCGGCGGCGAGGATCACCTTCACCGAGGGTTGTCGCGGTGGCGACGAATGGGCAGCCGGTGGGTAGGCCACGGCGGACCTCCTTCCCCGCCTCACGGGACGGGTCGTTAAAGGACGTCTGGATGACCGGGCGGGCCCTGCGGGGCCCGGACCGGGGCTTCACGCCAGGTTACCAGCGGTCACCGGGCCGACCGCCGCCGGTCCTGACCTGCTGGTCAGCGTGGAGAAATGCGGACAAGCCGTACCCGCCCCGCACACGTGGTCGTCTCGAACACTTGACCGCGTGTCGCAATCCCCGTACCGTCACGCTCCGTAGCGATAGCTGGGAGAACCCCGAGCAGCACTGGGAGTGTCCGAATGCCCTCTGAATACGCCAAGTCGCTGGGCGCTCGCCTGCGCTCCATCCGCCAGCAGCAGGGCCTGTCCCTGCAGGGGGTGGAGGAGAAGTCGAACGGGCGGTGGAAGGCCGTGGTGGTCGGCTCGTACGAGCGTGGCGACCGGGCCGTCACCGTGTCCCGCCTGGCGGAGCTGGCCGACTTCTACCGCGTTCCCGTCTCGGAGCTGCTGCCCGACGGCAGCGGGGTGCGCCACGAGCCCACCAGCAAGATCGTCCTGGACCTGGAGCGGCTCTACGACGAGGCCTCCGAGGACCTCGCCTACGTCGCCCGGTACGCCCGCGCCATCCAGCAGCAGCGCGGCGACTACAACGGCCGGGTGCTCTCCATCCGCGCCGACGACCTGCGCGCCCTGGCCATCGTCTACGACGCCTCGCCGTCGGGCCTGATCGAGCGGCTCACCGAGCACGGTGTGCTGGTCGCCGACCCGCGCGCGTTCTTCGCGTCCTGACCGACCGCTGTCGCACACGACAGGGCCCGTGCCGTCCGGCACGGGCCCTGTCGTGTTGACCGGCAGCCTCAGCGGGTGGCGTACTCGGCGATCCGGCCGAGCAGGCCGTTGAGGAAGCGCGGCGAGTCGTCGGTCGACATCTGGCGGGCCAGCTCGACGGCCTCGCTGATCGCCACCGCGTCGTCGATCTCGTCGACGTAGAGCAGCTCGTACACCGCGATCCGGGCGAGATTGCGGTCGACCACCGGCATCCGGTCCAGCGTCCAGCCCTCGGCGTAGCTGGCGATCACCTCGTCGATCCGGTCGAGGTGCGCCGCGACGCCCTCGACCAGACCCACCGCGTAGTCCAGGTGCTCCGGGCGGGGCTTCTCGATCCGCTCGACGTAGCCGGCGAGCACCTCGACCGGGGGCCGGTCCCGCAGGTCGGCCTCGAAGAGCACGTCCAGCGCCCGCTTGCGCGCCTTGCGGCGCGCCGGCATCTGCTGCTTGGGGCCCTCGGCCATCAGGCTCGGCCGAGGTAACGGCCGTCGCGGGTGTCGACCTTGATCTTCTCGCCGGTGGTGATGAAGAGCGGCACCTGGACGGTCGCGCCGGTCTCGACGGTGGCCGGCTTGTTGCCGCCGGTCGAGCGGTCGCCCTGCAGACCCGGCTCGGTGTAGGTGACCTCGAGTACCACGGAGGTCGGCAGCTCGATGTAGAGCGGCACGCCCTCGTGGGTGGCGACGGTCGCCTCGGCCTCGGGGAGGAGGTAGTTGGCCGCCTCGCCGACGGTGCCGTTGGGGACGGTGATCTGGTCGAACGTCTCCAGGTCCATGAAGACGTAGTCCTCGCCGTCGGCGTAGAGGTACTGCATGGTGCGCTTGTCGACGGTCGCGGTCTCGACCTTGGTGCCCGCGTTGAAGGTCTTGTCGACCACCTTGCCGGACAGCACGTTCTTCAGCGTGGTACGCACGAATGCGCCACCCTTACCGGGCTTGACGTGCTGGAACTCGACGACGGCCCACAGCTCGCCGTCCAGGTTGAGTACCAGGCCGTTCTTGAGGTCGTTGGTGGTGGCCATTTCCTGCCTTGATCATCAATTGGCGGACAGACCCAAGAAGTCTACTAGCTGTGTCGAACCGGGTCGGCCGCGCTGCGGGCCGCCAGCGCCGGCCACCCCCGCCGCACCGGGCCGACGTGCCGAACATCACTCAGAGCGAGCGCGCTCAAGCGCTCGGGCCCATCCCTTCGCCGCCTTTGCTCTGCTTCAACGGAGGCAGCAGACACCCACCGTGATCGGCTGCGACCCGCAGCCGGGGCACCCCGGGCCGCGTCGCCGCAGGTCACAACGGTGCTGCGTGGGTTGCAGCAGAGCAAAGGCGGCGAAGGATGCATGCCAGCGCCGGCGTTCGCGGAAAGCGACGAAGGCAACGAACACGCAGAGCAACCGCCGCCGGGCGCGTCGCCGGCCGGTCAGCCAAACGGGCAGGGACGGACCGGGCGGTGGGGGACGGACCGGGCGAGGTCAGGCCCCTGCGGCGAGGCGGGTCGCCAGGTGGTGCAGGGCCAGGCGGTAGCCGTCCACACCGAGACCGCAGATCACGCCGGTGGCCACCGCGGAGACCACCGAGTGGTGCCGGAACTCCTCCCGGGCGTGGATGTTGGAGATGTGCACCTCGACCAGCGGGCCGCGGAGCATCGCGCAGGCGTCCCGGACCGCGATCGAGTAGTGCGACCAGGCGGCCGGGTTCAACACCACCGCCGCCTGCTCGTCGGCCGCCTCGTGCAGCCAGCCGAGCAGCTCGTGCTCGGCGTCGGTCTGCCGGACCACCACGTCCAACCCCAACTCGCTGCCGGTCGCCACGCACAGCTTCACCAGGTCGGCGTAGCTGGTGATCCCGTACACGTCGACCTGCCGGGTGCCGAGCCGGCCCAGGTTCGGCCCGTTGAGCACGTACACCCTCATGAGCTGATCTCCCGGTACGCCTCGTGCAGCAGTTCGTCCGACGGGCCTTCCAGGATCGCCGGGCGGGCCAGGCCGTCCAGCACCACGAACCGCAGCGTGTTGCCCCGGGCCTTCTTGTCCACCCGCATCGTGGCGAGCAGCTGCGGCCAGGCGTCCGCCCGGTAGCCGGTGGGCAGGCCGAGCGCGGCGACCGCCGTGCGGTGCCGCTCGGCGCTGGCCGCGTCCAACCGTCCGGTGAGCCGGGCCAGGGTGGCCGCGTAGACCAGGCCCACCGCGACGGCGTGCCCGTGCCGCCAGCGGTAGCCCTCCACCTTCTCGATCGCGTGGGCCAGCGTGTGCCCGTAGTTGAGCACCTCGCGTACCCCGGACTCGCGCAGGTCACCGGAGACCACGTTCGCCTTCACCCGCACGGCCCGCTCGATCAGCTCCCGGGCCACCGGCCCGGCCGGGTCCAGCGCGGCGGCCGGGTCCCGCTCGACCAGCTCGAGGATCACCGGGTCGGCGATGAACCCGCACTTGACCACCTCGGCCATCCCGGAGGCCAGGTCGGCCGGGGGCAGGCTGTCCAGCGTCGCCAGGTCGCAGATCACCCCGGCCGGCGGGTGGAAGGCACCGACCAGGTTCTTGCCGGCCGCCGTGTTGATCCCGGTCTTGCCACCCACGGCCGCGTCGACCATGCCGAGCAGCGAGGTCGCCACCGGCACCCAGCGCACCCCGCGCAGCCAGCAGGCCGCGACGAAGCCGGCCAGGTCGGTGACCGCGCCGCCGCCCACCCCGACCACCGCGTCGGTACGGGTGAAGCCCGCCTCGCCCAGCCGGTCCCAGCAGGCCGCGGCCACGTCGATGTGCTTGCCCGACTCGGCGTCCGGCACCTCGATCAGCAGCGGTGTCACGCCGGCCGCGCGGACCTGCTCGGCGATCCCCTCGGTCAGCGCCTTCAGCGGAGGCGCGTGCAGGAACGCCACCCGCTCCGCGCCGGGCAGCAGCCGCGGCGGCGGGTTGAGCAGGTCACGTCCCACCAGCACGTCGTACGGCCGCTCGCCGCCGACCGGGATCCGGGTCACGTCGTCCATGTCCACTCCGTGGTGGGTCAGGGCTTGAGCAGGGCGGCGATCTCGGCGGCGAGCTCCTCCGGAGTGCGCCCGTCGGTGATCACGGTCGCGGTCGCCACCTCAGCGTAGAGCGGGCGGCGCTGCTCCATCAGGTGCTTCAGCGTGGCCCGCGGATTAAGTGCCAGCAGCGGCCGGCCGGCGCCGAGCCCGACCCGCTTGACCGCATCGGGCAGCTCCACCGACAGGTGCACGACGGTGTGACCGATCAACGCGGCCCGGTTGTCCTCGGCGAGGACCGCGCCGCCGCCGAGGGCGAGCACCCCGGCGTGCGAGGCCAGCGACGCCGCCACCGCCGCCCGTTCGAGGGCACGGAAGTGCTCCTCCCCCTCGTCCACGAAGATCTCCGGGATCGGCTTGCCGGCCAGCTGTTCGATGTCGGCGTCGGTGTCCCGGAACGCGACGCCCAGCGCCCCGGCGAGCGCCTCCCCGACCGTGGTCTTGCCGGAGCCGGGCGCCCCGACCAGCACGCAGACCGGCCGGGTGCTCATCTGATCACCAGGTTGTCGAGGTAGCTCGTCAGGTTGCGGCGCATCTCGGCGACCGAGTCGCCGCCGAACTTCTCCACCGCCGCCTCGGCCAGCACCAGAGCCACCATCGCCTCGGCGACCACCGCCGCCGCCGGCACCGCGCAGACGTCCGACCGCTGGTTGATCGCGGTGGCCGGCTCGCCGGTGGTGACGTCGACGGTGGACAGCGCCCGGTTCAGCGAGGAGATCGGCTTCATCGCCGCCTTCACCCGCAGCGGCTCGCCGGTGGTGATGCCGCCCTCCAGGCCGCCGGCCCGGTCGGTCACCCGGCGCACGCCGGTGGCGGTCGGGATGATCTCGTCGTGCGCGGCGGAGCCCCGGGACCGGGCCTGCTGCCAGCCGTCGCCGATCTCCACTCCCTTGATCGCCTGGATCGACATCAGCGCGGTGGCCAGCCGGGCGTCGAGCTTGCGGTCCCACTGCACGTGGCTGCCCAGACCCGGCGGTACCCCGTAGGCGAGCACCTCGACCACCCCGCCGAGGGTGTCGGCGGCCTTCTTCGCCGCGTCGACCTCGGCGACCATCCGGGCGCTGGCCTCCGGATCGAGGCAGCGCAGCGGGTCGGCGTCGATCCGGACGGCGTCCTCCGGGGCCGGCCGCAGGCCCGGCTTCGCCGCCACCGGGCCCAACTCCACCACGTGCGAGACGATGTCGACGCCGAGGGCCTGCTTGACCAGGGCCTTGGCCACCGTGCCGACGGCGACCCGGGCGGCGGTCTCCCGGGCGCTGGCCCGTTCCAGGATCGGCCGGGCGTCGGTGTGGCCGTACTTCTGCATGCCGGCCAGGTCGGCGTGGCCGGGCCGGGGACGGGTCAGCGGGGCGTTGCGGGCCTGCGCGGCCAACTCGTCCGGGTCGACCGGGTCGGCGGCCATCACGGTCCGCCACTTGGGCCACTCGGAGTTGCCCACCCGGATCGCCACCGGGCTGCCGATCGTCACGCCGTGCCGGAGCCCGCCGATGATCTCGACCTCGTCCTGCTCGAACGACATCCGGGCGCCCCGGCCATAACCGAGCCGGCGCCGGGCCAGCTCACCGGCGATCTCCCCGGTGGTCAGCTCGATGCCGGCGGGCACCCCTTCGAGCATCGCGACAAGGGCGGGTCCGTGCGATTCACCTGCGGTCAACCAGCGCAACACAGCGGTCAGTCTGTCACGCCCGGTGGCCGCCCCGATGCGCCGCCCGTCCCGTCCCGCCCTGCGGACGCCGAGCGCCGCGCTCGGATCCCGCGGCCCGCGCTCGTGCCGGGCCGCGGCGGAAGGTGATCGCCCGCCCGGATCAGCCGCGGGCCGCCGCCACCGCCGCGCGCATCGCCTCGACCGGGGCCGGCACCCCGGTGAACTGCTCGAACTGGCCGACCGCCTGGGCGAGCAGCAGGTCCAACCCGGAGACCACCCGGCAGCCGGCGGTGAGCGCCGCGGCCGCGAGCGGGGTCGGCCACGGATCGTAGAGGGCGTCGAAGAAGACCGACCCGGGGCGCCAGTCGAAGTTGTCGGCGAGGGGGTCGGCCACCCCCCTGGGCACCGTCGAGATCACCAGGTCCGCGCGGGCGTGCGCCGGGGCGCCGTCCCAGTCGGCGCCGGCGAGCGGCACCCCGGCCGCCGCGGCCACCGGCCGCAGCTCGTCGACCGCCTCGGGGCGGCGGGCCACCGCGGTCACCTCGGCGGCGCCGATCCGGGCCGCCGCCGCGATGGCGGCGCGGGCGGTGCCGCCCGCGCCGAGCACGGTGACCACGGCGCCCGCCGCGCAGCCGGCGGCGGTGAGCACCTCGACCATGCCGGTGACGTCCGTGTTGTCGGCGTACCAGGTGCCGTCGGCGCCGCGTACCAGCGTGTTGGCTGCGCCGACCGCGGCGGCGACCGGCGAGGCCGCGTCGGCCAGCGCGAGCGCCGCCTCCTTGCCCGGCATGGTCACCGACAGCCCGGCCCACTCCGGGCCCAGGCCCGCGACCAGGCCGGCCAGCTCGTCGGCGGCGCACTCGATCCGGGTGTACGACCAGCCGGTCAGCCCGGCCGCCGCGTACCCGGCCTGGTGGATGACCGGCGAGAGCGAGTGGGCGATCGGCTTGCCGACGACGGCGGCCCTCACGATCCGCAGTTCGTCCCGGTCAGCACGCCGTTGTCGCACATCTGCTTCTGCAGCTTGCGGAAGTCGGCGTCGTTGGAGCCGTAGCCCATCGTGCCCTTCTTGTCCACGGTCATGAAGAAGATCCAGTCGCCCGGCGGCGGGTCCAGCGCACCCTTGAGCGCCCCCTCGCCGGGGTTGCTGATCGGGGTGATCGGCAGACCGGCGACGTCGTGCGTGTTGTACGGGTTCTTCAGGTCGTGGATCTCGCTCTGCGTGAGGACGTCCGAGTCCTTCGGGTCCTTGCCCTGCAGCCGCTTCCAGTAGTTGATGCCGCTGTCGATGCCCAGACACTTGCAGCCGATCTTGCCGGCGTAGACCCGGTTGTAGATCACCCGGGAGACCTTCGGGAAGTCCTTCGGGTCGACCGCCTCCGCTTGGGCGATGGAGGCCGTGATCAGTGCCTCGTACGGCGAGATCTTCCGCTCCTGCTGCACCCGGTCGACGAAGTCGATCTGCTGGGTGACGCGCAGGAACTCGTCCACCATCATCGACAGGATCTGCTCGGCGGTGGCCTTCGGCGGGATCTCGTAGGTCGACGGGTAGAGGAAACCCTCGACGCTCTTGGTGACCTTCTTGCCGTCGTCGCGCTTGAACCAGAACTCCGGCACACCCAGCGCGACCGGATCCTTCGCGGCGGCCTGGAACTCCTTCACCGGGATCTTCGTCTGCTTGGACAGGATCGCGTAGATGTTCAGGCTGATCGTGCCCTCGGGGATGGTCACCCCGTTGACGATGCGGCTCTTCGGGTCCAGCAGCAGGGTCACCGCGTCGGCGGCCTTCATCTGTTTGCGGACCTTGTACCGGCCGACCTGAATGTTCTTGCTGCGGGAGTTCGCGTCGGCGGCCTCGATGAACGCCTTGGTGCTCTTCACCACGCCGGCGTCGTAGAGGGTGTTGCCGATGTCGGTGAGCGTGTCGCCCGCCTTGACCTCGACCAGCGCCTCGCCCGAGCCCGGCCCGTCGTAGTCGGGCGTGACGAAGTGGTTCCGGATCCGGTCGAACCCGATGTACGCGCCGCCGCCGATGCCGCCCAACAGCACGAGCGCCATCAGGAGAGCGAAGATGGTCTTGCCCCGGCCGCCGCCGGACCTGCCCTGGCGCTTGCGTACCGCGCCCTTCCGATGCCGGCCCTTCTCCCCCCTCTCCGACTCTTCGAACCCCAGGTCAAGATCGTCGATCATTGCGTCCGCCTCCGCTGTGCGTCCAGCCAGCTCTGCAGAATCTCCACCGCGGCGGCCTGGTCGACCACCGCCCGTTGGCGTTTACCCCGGACGCCCCGTTCGGCCAGCCTACGACTCGCCACCACGGTCGACATCCTCTCGTCCGTCAGCGCCACCGGAATCGGCCTCATTACATCGGCCAAGCGGGCAGCGTACGCTGATACGTTCGCCGCCGCCGGGCCGTGCTTTCCGGCAAGGTTGACCGGCAGGCCGACCACGATCTCGACCGCCTCGTGCTCGGCGGCCAGCCGGACCAGCTCGGCCATGTCGGTCGGCACCGCGTCCGGTGCCGCGTTCAGGTCACGGGCCAGGGTAACCAGCGGGGTGGCCAGGATGCCGTGCGGATCGGATCGGGCCACCCCGACCCGGACCTGCCCGACATCGACCCCGAGACGCACCCCGCGGGACGGTTCAGCCATCTACCGGACACCTCCCCTCAGGTACGGGCCAGGGCGGACCGGATGGTCCGCCCTGGCGTCGATCGGTCCGACGATCACGCGTCGGCGATCGCCTTCTCCACGGTCAGCAGCAGGTTCGGCGCCTCCGCGGCGGGCAGGCCGCCGCCCTGGGCCAGGTCGTCGCTGCCGCCGCCCCGCCCGGAGAAGGCGGCCTTCACCAGGTCCTTCGCGGTCAGCCCGCGACCCCGGGCGGCCGGGTTGACCGCCACCACCAGGGACGCCTTGCCGTTGGCGCGGGCGGCCACCGCGACCACCGCCGGCCGGGCCGGGTCGATCCGGCCGCGGATCTCCTGGGCCAGGGTCCGCACGTCGTTGCCGGCCGCGCCCTCGGGCGCCTCGGTGCCGACGTACGCGACACCCCGCACGTCCTTCGCCCCCGCCGCGAGGCTCGCCGCGCCGCCCAGCACCAGCTGGGCGCGGAGCTTCTCCAGCTCCTTCTCAGCGTCGCGGAGCTGCGTGACGGTCTGCTCGACCCGGTCGGCGACCTGCTCGCCGGGCACCCGGAACAGCTCGGCCAGCCGGGACACCAGCAGGTGCTCCCGGGCCAGGAAGCCGAACGCGTCCATGCCCACCAGGGCCTCGATCCGGCGGACACCGGAGCCGACCGATGCCTCGGAGAGGATCTTCACCAGGCCGAGCTGGGCCGAGCGGGCCACGTGCGTGCCGCCACACAGCTCGCGGGCGTAGTCGCCGACCTCGACGACCCGGACCCGCTCGCCGTACTTCTCGCCGAACAGCGCCATCGCGCCGATCCGGCGCGCCTCCTCCTGGGTGGTGATGAAGGCGTGCACCTCCAGATCGGCCAGGAGCACCTCGTTGACCTGCTGCTCCACATCGTGCAGCACGCTCGGCGCCACCCCGGTCGGGGTGTTGAAGTCGAACCGCAGCCGGCCCGGCGCGTTCAGCGAACCCGCCTGGGTGGCCGACTCGCCGAGGAAGTTGCGCATGGTCTGGTGCACCAGGTGGGTGGCGGTGTGCGAGCGGGAGATGGCCCGCCGCCGGGACACGTCGATCTCGGCGTACCCGGTCTCCCCGGCGCGCACCTCGCCGCGCACCACCTTGGCCCGGTGCACGATCAGGCCGGGCACCGGCTGCTGCACGTCGAAGACCTCGAGCTGGCCGCCGCCGACCGTGATGAGACCCTGGTCGGGCTGCTGGCCACCGCCCTCGGCGTAGAACGGGGTGGTGTCGAGCACCAGCTCGACGGTGTCCCCCTCGACCGCCGCGTCGATCGAGGCGCCGCCGGCGAGCAGCGCCCGCACCCGGGACTCCCGGTTCAGCTCGGTGTAGCCGGTGAACTCCACCGCGCCGCCGCCGTCGAGCACCGACCGGTACGCCGACACGTCGGTGTGGCCGGTCTTGCGCGCCTGCGCGTCGGCCTTGGCCCGGCTGCGCTGGTCGGCCATCAGCCGGCGGAAGCCCTCCGCGTCGACCTGCAGGCCCTGCTCGGCCGCGATCTCCAGGGTCAGGTCGATCGGGAAGCCGTAGGTGTCGTGCAGCTGGAACGCCTTGGCGCCGGAGATCGACGCCTGCCCGGCCGACTTGGTCTCCGCGATCGCGGTGTCCAGGATCGTGGTGCCGGCGCGCAGCGTGGCGAGGAAGGCGTCCTCCTCGGCGTACGCGTACTGGGAGATGCGGCCGAACTCCTCGGCCAGCTCCGGGTACGACGGGGCCATGCAGTCGCGGGCCACCGGGAGCAGCTCGGGCAGCGCGCGGTCCTGGTAGCCGAGGAGGCGGACCGCCCGGATCGCCCGGCGCATGATCCGGCGCAGCACGTAGCCACGGCCCTCGTTCGACGGGGTCACCCCGTCGCCGATCAGCATCAGCGCGGTGCGCACGTGGTCGGCGATCACCCGCAGCCGCACGTCGTCCGGGTGCGACTGGTTGGCCGCGTGGCCGGAGTGCGCCCCGTACCGCTTGCCGGTCAGCTCGGCGGCCCGGTCCAGGATCGGCCGGACCTCGTCGATCTCGTAGAGGTTGTCGACACCCTGCAGGAGCGAGGCCATCCGCTCCAGGCCCATGCCGGTGTCGATGTTCTTCGCCGGCAGCTCGCCGAGGATCGGGAAGTCCTCCTTGCCGACGCCCGGGCCCCGCTCGAACTGCATGAAGACGAGGTTCCAGAACTCCAGGTAGCGGTCCTCGTCGACCTCCGGGCCGCCCTCGCGGCCGTACTCCGGGCCGCGGTCGTAGTAGAGCTCGGAGCACGGGCCGCACGGGCCGGGGATGCCCATCGACCAGAAGTTGTCCACCTTGCCGCGCCGCACGATCCGCGCGTCCGGCACACCGGTACGCCGCCAGATGTCGTACGCCTCGTCGTCGTCGAGGTAGACCGTGGCCCAGATCCGCTCCGGGTCCAGCCCGAAGCCGCCCGCCTCGACCGGCTTGGTCGCCAGGTCCCAGGCGAGCGGGATCGCGCCCTCCTTGAAGTAGTCGCCGAAGGAGAAGTTGCCGTTCATCTGGAAGAACGTGCCGTGCCGGCTGGTCTTGCCGACCTCGTCGATGTCCGGCGTCCGGATGCACTTCTGCACGCTGGTGGCCCGCCGGTACGGCGGGGTCTGCTGCCCGAGGAAGTAGGGCACGAACTGCACCATGCCCGCGTTGATGAACAGCAGGTTCGGGTCGCTGATGGCGGGCAGCGGAGCGGACGGCACCACGGCGTGGCCGTTCGCCTCGAAGTGGGCGAGGTACCGCCGCTTGATCTCCGCCGTCTTCATCGCTGGTGCTCCTCCGGGAAAATCTCTCGATCGCCGATGCTCGGGTCCTCCCGCAGCTCGGCGAACTGGTCTTCGTACACCTCGCCGTGGGCGAAGGCCTCGTGGATCTCCTGCTCACGCTCGGCCATGCCGGCCCGGACGTCGTCGACGAAACTCCGGACCGACTCGACGAGGCCGCCCGCGGACTCGGACAGCCCGCTGGCGATGCCGGCCGGCGTGTACGCCTGCGCGGTGCGGGTGGCCTTGCGTACCACCAGCACGCCCACGGCCAGTCCGATGCCGAGCCAGAACAACCGCCTCATGCTCTCATCCTCCCGCTGTGCGCCGGCCTGGTCAGCGGTTGCCGCGCTTGGCGGCCCGCCGCTGCTGCTTGATGGTGTCGCGCACCTCGCGCTCGGTCTCGGCGTGCCGGCGGGCGGCGGCGGCCTTGCGCACGCCGTAGCCGAAGGCGGCCACCTTGACCAGCGGGTTCGCGGCGGCGGCGGAGACCACGGCGGCCAGGTTCGCCACGTTCGCGGTGACGTTCTGCGCGTGCGTGGTCATGGTGTCCACCTTGGCGAGCTGGAGGTTGACCCCGTCGAGGGAGGTCTGCACCTGCTCCAGCGCGGTGTTGACGTTCTTCACCGTCGCGTTGACGTCGCCGAGCAGCGGCCCGGTGCGGTCGTTCATGTCGTTGATCATGCGGGTCGCGGCGTCCACGGTGTGCCGCAGCCGCAGGATGGGCAGGGTCAGGATCAACACGAGCATCGCGAACGCGATCGCCGCGATCAGCGCCGCGACCTCTCCATATCTCACGCCTGTCCTCCTCGACCAGTGTCACCGGGGCCCGGCGCCCCGGGACGCGCGACCGTCCTACCCAGTCCGCCGCCCGCCGACCCATCCCGGTCAGCGGGCGCAGCCGGGACCGCCAGCCCCAGACCCTACCGTCCGTGATGGAAAGCGGCTCATGACGGTGAGCGTGTCAGCTCGCCGAGAGGATCGTCGGTGAGGGTCGGGAACGGATCCTCACCGGTGAGTGACGGATCGGTGCTCGGCTGTGGTCCGGTCCGCTCGTCGTCGATCGCGTTGCGCACCTTCACCGACACCAACGATCCGGTGCACTCTCCCGCTTCGGGCGAAGGCGGCGGGGACGGCGCGGGCTCCCCGTCCACCGGCGGCGGCACGCAGGTGGGGTCGCGTACCCAGAGGTCGAGGGTGAGCTCGTCCCGCCGCCAGCAGGTGTAGCTGCCCTTGACCGGCTGCTCCGGGCAGCGGTCGACCTTCCAGCGCCGCCAGCCGTCCCCGGCCAGGGCCGCCTGGTAGACCTGGGCGGTCTCCTTCCATGCCTTCTGCGACTCGACGGTCCGCTCCCGCAACCGGCAGTCCTGCACGCACCACCGGCTGCCGCTGACGTTGTCCACGGTCTTCGTGGCCGCCCAGGAGGGCACGTCGAGCTGGTCGAGGGTGTCGAAGACCGGGTCGTGGCTGAGCGTGCGCAGTCCGAAGAAGAGCGGGACCGCACCCAGCAGCACCACGCTGACCAGGGCGAGGATGCCCATCCGCAGCCGCCGCCGCTCGCGCATCTGCCGGCGCAGCTCGGACCGGGCGCCGCTCAGGCCACCGACCGCGTCGACGCCGTCGGCCGGCTCGGCGTCGGCCCGGCGCAGCGCCGGCCCGTCGGCCATCCCGGGTCGCGGCCCGGCCGGCTCCCCCGGCGGTACGACCGCGGCCGCGCGGGCCACCGCCGGCCCGCCGGGTCCCACCGGGGCTACGCCGGCAGGTCCGCCCGGACCGGGTCGGGTCGTCTCCGGCCCGGGCGGGGTGGCCCGCCCGGCCGGTCGTTCGTCGGGTCCGCCGGGTCGGGCCACCGGGGCGGCTGCCCGGGCCACCGCCGGGCCGCCGGCACGCGGCCCCGGCTCGCCGCCGGGCTGCGGGGCGCGCCCCTCGTCGCCGGGCGTACGCGGGGCCGGTCTCTCGGGAACGGGTCGCGCCGCCCCGCGGGCCGGGCCGCCACCCCGGGGCTCGCCCCCGGCCGGACCGGCACCACGGTCGTCGTCGACGGCCGCGCCGGCACGGGAGTCGGCACCCATCGGGCCACGACCGCGCGGTACGCCACCGGCCGGACCGGCGCCACGCGGGTCACCGGCCGGTACGCCACCGCGTGAGTCGGCGTCCCGGACCTCGGCGCCACGCCGGTCACCGGTGGCCGGGGCACCGCCGCGCGGGCCACCGGGACGCGCGGCGCCGGACCGGTCGGCCGGCACCGGTGGCACGGCGGCCGCGGCGGCGCGTCCGGTCGGGGTCGCGGCGGCGCGTCCGGTCGGGGTCGCGGCGGGCCGGCCGGGCACGGTCGGCCGGCCGGAGGTCGGCTCCCCCACCGGGGAACCGGTGGGCCGGCCGACCGTCGGCAAGGCGGGATCGGTGTGCGGAGTGCGTCCGGCCTGACGCAGCCAGTCGGCCGGCCGCTCGGGACGCTGCGGGCGCGGCTCGTCGGCGTCGTCGCGGGCCCGGCGCGGGCCCGGGGCGCTAGCCGCGGATCGGCGTCCACCCGGCGCGTCCGCCGGCGGGCCGGCGGACGTCCCCGGGTCCTCCGCCGCCCGTCGACCATTGCCGCGCGGCGCGTCGTCCGGAGCGGCCCGACGACCGGCGGGCGGCACGGCGTCCCCGGCGACCGCGCGCCGGCCCGGGCGGGTCGTCGGCTCCTCGGCGGCACGACGTCCCGCCGGCGGCGCCGCATCGTCGGGTGCCGCCCGACGACCAGCCGACGCGCCGTCGTCCGGCGCCGCCCGGCGACCGGCCGGCACTCCCTCGTCCGGCGCCGCCCGACGACCAGCCGGCACTCCCTCGTCCGGCGCCGCCCGACGACCGGCCGGCACTCCCTCGTCCGGCGCCGCCCGACGACCAGCCGGCACTCCGTCATCGGGAGCAGCCCGACGACCGGTGCGGGTGGGTGCCTCCTCGGCGGCGGCCCGACGACCGGTGCGGGTGGTTGCCTCTTCGGGAGCGGCCCGGCGACCGGCCGGGGCGTCCGGGGCGTCCGGCGCGGCGCGACGTCCGGCGGGCGCGGCCCGCGGCGGAACGCCCGGCACCGGCGGGGCGTTGCCGCTGCGCGGCACGATCATCGACTGGTCGGGTTCGGCGGCGCGGCGGCGACCGCCCCCGCGCCCGCCGGTCGGCCCGTCGAGCTGGGGCTGGCCACCGGTGGCGGACGGGTCGGGCCGGTCGCGGCGACGCGGATCGGGGTCACCGGCACGCGGGCCGCCGACGGCCGGCTCGGCCGGCTGGCCGGGCGGGGCGGCCGCGGCGCGCGCCGACGGCACACCGGCCCGGCCGGCCTCGGCCGACCGCCGGCCCGCGCCGGAGACCGGACGGATCCCCGGCTCCGTACCGTCGGGAAGGGACCGTCGCCCGGCGCCGGAGACCGGGCGGACACCGGCTTCGTCGCCACCGGGAGCGCCCCGACGACCACCACCCGAAACGGGCCGGGCCGCCGGGTCGACACCACCCGGGTGCGGGCCGGCGGCCGGCCCACCGGGTCCGTCGGACCCGTGACGACCGCGTGGGGTGGGCGGGACGGCGCCGCGCGGCCCGTCCGGACCGGCCGGCCAGCCGGCGCCGGGGGCCTGACCCGGGCTGGACCGGTCCGGGCCGCCCCGGGTGGCGTCGGCCGCCGGGCCGCTGCGGGGGCCGGGGGGCGGGGTCATCCGGCCGGGCTGGCCGGTGGGACCGCCCGGCCGACCGGGGGCCGGTGGAGCCGGTGTCAGCTGACCGGTCGTCGGGTCCCCGCCGCGGCGGGGCGGTTCGGCGGGTGGCCGGCCGGGGCCGGGCGTACCGGGCCAGGGACCGTCGGCCGGTCGACGCCGGCCGGCGGCCGGCTCGGGGCCGTCGGGGCGGACCGGGGGCGAGGCCGGACCGTCCACCGGCCCACGGCGCGGCGGGCCGTCCGGGCCGGACCGGGCGGCGGGCGGCGGCGCCGCACCGGGGCGCGGGCCACCGGGCGGCGCGGGCTCGCCCGGCCGGGACCCGGGACCCGCGGGCGGCCTCCCGCCCCGCACGGGCGCCGGGCCGGACGCGTCCCCGTCCGGGCCGAGCTCGCCGCGTTGCTGCTTCGCCGTCCGCAGGTCGTCGATCCAGCCGAACTCCTCGCCGGCGGTCGCCTCGTCCGGCTCGGCGTCGGCCCTGCCCCGGCCCCACCGACGGCCCTTGCCACGAGGGTCACGCCGCTCGTCGGGGCCGTCCTCCGGCCGCTCCGGACCACGCGCCATCACTGCTGACCCTCCCCGACGGCGTCGCTGCCGCCCTCGTTCGCCCCGTTGGCCTGCTCCGGACCCGCCGGGCGACCGCCGTTCACGGTGGCCGGCACGATGCTCTCCGCGCGCGCCGCCGGTGCCGGCAGGCCGCGCACGATCCGGCGCAGCAGCGGCAGCCGACCGGCCACCGCCCGCTCCGCGCCGTGGCCGCTCGGCCGGTAGTAGTCGATCCCGACGAGATCGTCCGGAGCGTACTGCTGGGTGACCACGCCACGGTGGTCGTCGTGCGGGTACCGGTAGCCGGCACCGTGGCCCAGGCCCCGGGCGCCGGCGTAGTGGGCATCCCGCAGCCCGCGCGGGACCGCGCCGCCGCGGCCGGCGCGTACGTCGGCGATGGCCGCGCCGATCGCCGTGGTCGCCGAGTTGGACTTCGGGGCGGTGGCCAGGTGGATCACCGCCTGGGCCAGGTTGAGCTGCGCCTCGGGCAGGCCGACGTACTCGACGGCGTGCGCGGCGGCGGTGGCGACGCTCAGCGCGGTGGGATCGGCCATGCCGACGTCCTCGCTGGCGAAGATGACCAGCCGCCGGGCGATGAACCGGGCGTCCTCGCCGGCCACCAGCATCCGGGCCAGCCAGTGCAGCGCCGCGTCCACGTCCGAGCCGCGCATGCTCTTGATGAACGCGCTGGTCACGTCGTAGTGGGCGTCGCCGTCGCGGTCGTACCGGACGGCGGCGATGTCGACGGCCTGCTCGGCGGTGGCCAGGTCGATCCGCCCCGTGCCGAGCGCGGTGGCGGTGGCGGCCGCCGCCTCCAGCGCGGTCAGGGCCTTGCGTACGTCGCCACCGGCGAGGCGGACGAGGTGGTCCTCCGCCCCGGCTTCCAGGGTGAGCGCGCCGGCCAGCCCGCGCTCGTCGGCGACCGCGCGGCGCAGCAGGCCACGCACGGCGTCGTCGTCCAGCGGCTGGAGGGTGAGCAGCACGCAGCGGGACAGCAGCGGGGAGATGACCGAGAAGTACGGATTCTCGGTGGTCGCCGCGAGCAGCGTGACCGTCCGGTCCTCGACCGCGGCGAGGAGCGAGTCCTGCTGGGTCTTGCTGAAGCGGTGCACCTCGTCGATGAACAGCACCGTCTGCGGGCCGCCGGCCCGGCGCTGCCGCCGCGCGGTCTCGATCACGCCCCGGACGTCCTTCACCCCGGCGGTCAGCGCGGACATGGCCACGAAGCGGCGGTCGGTGGCCTGGGCGACCAGGTGGGCGATGGTGGTCTTGCCGCTGCCCGGCGGCCCCCAGAGGATCACCGACATCGGCGCGGCGCCCTCGACGAGCTGGCGCAGCGGGGCGCCCGGGGCGAGCAGATGGTCCTGCCCGACCAGCTCGTCGATGTTCGCCGGCCGCATCCGTACGGGCAGGGGCGAATCCGCCCGGGTGGCGGTGAACGCGTCGACGCCGCCGGAACCCGCGGGGGCGCTGGGCGCTCCGGCGGGTTCGCCGAGGGTGAAGAGGGCGTCGGATTCCATCACGAGAACAGTACCGGGCGCGGCCCGCGACGCTGGAATCGCGCCGTGGGCCGCGCCCGGTGATCCGATCCGGTCAGCCGCGCCCCGGCCGCCGGCCGTAGTACCAGCGGCCGCGGCCACCGCCGCCCGGGCCGTTGCCGACGCCGGCCAGGTAGAGGGAGAGCAGCAGGAAGCCGATGAGCATGAGGGTGTGGGTGTTGAACAGATCGGGGGCGCCGAGATTGGTGTCCAGGAAGTCGAGCAGCAGCGCGAAGCCGAACACGATGGCCGCGAGAATGGCGAGCATTGTCCGTTCCTCCGGTGGGGGGTCCCAGTAGGTCGGCGAGGGATGTACCCGATCGGTCTGTTCGTCAATCTCCACCCTGGACCGGGCCGCCCGGCGCCGGCGGCCGGTGGCGAGGATCGGTCGTGACTGACCCCCTCGGCTTCTCCTCTCGTACGCTGGCGGCATGATCACTGCCGACCAGGCGCTGGTGGGTCGGGACGCGCTGCTCGCCGCCACCGGCCACCACCCGTACACCCGGCACACGCTCTGGCGGGACCGGGCGGCGC
Source organism: Micromonospora mangrovicola (assembly GCF_047200535.1). Lineage (NCBI taxonomy): Bacteria > Bacillati > Actinomycetota > Actinomycetes > Micromonosporales > Micromonosporaceae > Micromonospora > Micromonospora mangrovicola. The sequence goes on from NZ_JBJZOG010000015.1 coordinate 88,805, forward strand.
GGGGCTGGCGACGCGACGGCGCGGTGGGCTGGCTGCTCCCGCCGGAGCAGGGCCCGGCGGGTGGGGCGCTCGGGCCGGCCGGGCCGGCGCTGGAGGTCTTCGCCGGCCTGGTCGCCGACGGGACGCTGCACGCCGGCCAGTGGCTGCACCTGCCCCGGGCCTCGGCGGGCGAGGTGGCCGCCCGGTTCACCGTCGCCCGGCTCGACGAGTGGGACTTCCGCTGGACCACCACCGCTCCGCCGGAGCAGGCCGGGCAGGAGCGGGTGGTGCGGCTGGCCGAGGCCGACCACCCGGCGCTCGACGCGCTGATCGAGCAGTCCTTCCCCACCACCACCTCCCGCCCGGGCGATCCCCGCATCGTCGACTGGTACGGCATCCGCGACGGCGACCGCCTGGTCGCCTGCGGGGCCGACCGGAGCCGGGGCGACATCGGCTTCCTCGCCGGCCTCACCGTGGCCCCCGACCGGCGGGGCCGGGGGCTCGGCGCGGCGCTGACCGCCGGGATGACGCGGGCCCTGCTCGGCCGCTACGACCACGTGGCGCTCGGCGTCTACACCGACAACGTCGGGGCGACCCGGCTCTACCACCGCCTCGGCTACACCGGCTGCGAGCCCCGCACCTCGATCCACCTCGGCTGAAGGTGCCCTGGCGGAGCCGGTGGGCGGCGGCGCCATGTCCGCCGCCGCCGCCCACCGACTCGTTCACGTCATCAAGTTCGTAGCCTCTGCCGTTCGGTCGGTCGCCCGCTCCGGTCGGCCCTCGGGCATCAGGCCGACCGGGCCCGCGTCGACCACCGGTGCCGGGGCGCCGGCCCGACCGGCCCGCCAGGCCGGCAGGTAGAGCGGGGCGGCGAGGGCGAGCATCACCGCGCCAACCAGCATGGCGAGGCTGACGCTGGTGCGGTCGGCCAGGGCGGTCAGCACGACCGCGCCGAGCGCCCCGGCCGGCTGGGCCATCATCGAGTTCAGCGAGATCACGCTGGTCCGGTACGGCCCGTCGACCTGCCGGTGCAGCAGCCCCATGTGCAGCGGGTTCGACGCGCCGTGCACGGTGTAGCAGGCCAGGTAGGCGACGAGCACGCCGACCGGGCCGGCGAGCAGGCCCATCCCGGCCACCGTCACGCCCTGCAGGATCCGCATCAGCGCGGCGGCGGGCGCGGCGCCGAGACGGCGCAGCAGGAACGGGGTGAGCGCGGCGCCGGCGGCGTTGGCCAGCCACGCCGCCGAGCCGGCCGGTCCGAGCAGCGCGGCGGCGCGCTCGGCCCCGCCGACCACCTCGGACAGGCGGATCGGCAGCAGCGACTCGAAGGTGACCATGCCGAAGCCCCAGAACAGCTCGACCGCGACGAGCGCGAGCAGCACCCGGGAGCGGCGCAGCAGGCCGACCGCCTGGCCGACCATCCGGGGCGCCTCGGCCACGGAGGCGCGCAGCGCGCCCGGGCCCTTGGCCGGCCGCTGCTCCACCAGCAGGACCAACAGCGCCACCACCGAGATCGCCTGCAGGAAGACGGCGACCAGCACCGGCAGGGTCAGCGCGCTGACCGGCCCGACCGGACCCAGCGCGACGAGGCCACCGCTGAGCAGCGCACCGGCCCCGATGGCGAGACCGCTGACCGTGCCGGCGTGGCCGAGGCCGCGCTCGTACCCGGCCTCGGGGTCGGCGGCCAGGGTGGCGTCCACGTACCAGGACTCCAGGGGGCCGCTGTCCAGCGCCCGGTAGACGCCCTGCAACGCCCAGACCAGGGCGAAGAGCCAGAACGAGTCGGCCACCGCGAACAGGATCAGCGAGGCCAGGCAGATCAGCCAGGCGACGGCGAGGACCGGCTTGCGCCCGAGCGCGTCGGCGAGCCCACCGGTGGGCAGCTCCAGCGCCAGGACGATCAGACCCTGCGCGGTGGCGACCAGGCCGATCTGGGACAGCGACAGGCCGCGCTCCTGCATCAGCAGGATCATCACCGGGATGAGCAGGCCGCCGGGCAGCCAGCGCAGGGCGTAGAGGGTGAGGTAACGGCGGTGGACCTGGCGTACGGACAGGGCGCTCATCGCTGCTCCTCGGTGGGCGGCGGGGTGGCGGGCCGCAGGTCCGCCGGCATCGGCAGGGTGGCGAGGAAGATCTGCACCTGCTCGGCGCCCGGCTCCGCCGGGTCGGCCTCATTCCGGTAGCGCTCGAGCAGCTGCCACACCTCCGCCTTCAGCGCTTCGAGGCGGGCCGACGGGATGGTCATGAAGATGTCGCCCATGCCGAAGGCGTCCCGCCAGGCGGGCGACCACTCGTCGCGGGCGGCGAACCACCGCTCGGCGATTTCGGCGAAGTGCCGCACCTGCTCCCCCTGGAGCCACTCAAGGGCGGCGCGGGCGTCCGGGTCGTCGTCGAAGTCGGTGTTCTCCCAGTTGGTCATGTCATGTGCCGCGCGCCAGAACCGCTGCCGGCCGGTGCCGCGGTCCGGGTCCTCGGTGACGAGTCCGACCTCGGCGAGCTGGCGCAGGTGATAGCTGGTCGCCCCGGTGTTGGTGCCGAGCAGCTCGGCGAGGCGGGTGGCGGTCGCCGGACCGTTGACCCGCAGCGCGCCGAGCAGCCGGGTCCGCAGCGGTTGCGCCAGCACGCGCACCTGCTCGTGGTCGAGTCGCACCCGACGCGGCGCGGGCTTCTCCTCGTTGGTCATGCATGCACAATATCTGTGCACACTTTCTATGCACAAGGAATGTGCATAGAAAGTGTGCACGATCCGACAGTGGCGCGACGGGGCGTCAGGCGAGCAGTTCGGTGATGCCGCGCAGCCGGGTGCGGAGCAGGCCGGCGGCGCGGGCGGAATCGAGGCGCACCTCGGCGGGACGGTGCAGCCCGGCGGCGGCGCTGGTGGTGGTCTTCATACCGGCCGGGTCGAGACCGAACCGGCGCGCGACCAGGAGGCCCATCTCCGCCCGGCTCACCCCGTCCGGACCGGCCACGTTGAGCAGGCCCGCGTAGTCCGACGGCACGAGTTCGAGGACGGCGGCGGCGAGGTCCGTCACGTCCACCGGGCAGCGGACCTCGTCGGTGAACAGCGACCCCCGGCCGGCCAGGGCATCCCGGCAGAGCTGGATCTGCTTGCTCCCCTCCCCCACGATCAGCGACGTCCGCACCAGCGCCGCGCCCGGGTCGACCGCACGCACCGCCGTCTCCGCCGCCGCCTTCGCCGCGCCGTACGGGAAGACCGGGCTCGGCGCCTCGTCGTCGGCGTACGGCTCCGGGCGCCCGGCGTGCAGGGCGTCACTGGACAGGTGCACCAGCCGCGCCCCCACCTCGGCGGAGGCGTACGCCACGTGGGCCGCCCCGTCCGCGGTGACCGTCCAGTCGTCGTACCGGTAGGGGGTGCTGACCACGGCGTCGGGGCGTACCTCGGCCAGCAGCGCGCGCACCGCGGCGCGGTCGGTGACGTCGAGCCGGCGCGCCGCGACGCCCGGCACCGCGACGGCGGCGGAGTGGTACGTCCCGACCACCCGCTGCCCGGCCGCGACCGCCTGCCGGCACACCTCGGCGCCGACGAAGCCGCTGGCCCCCACCACGAGCAACGTCATGCCGCACCCCCAGAAAGATCGAAAGGTCCCCGCCATGATGGCGGAGACCTTTCGATCACGCGGTCCCGGTCAGGTCGGGTCGGCCACCGGGGCGGCCGGGCCGGCGGTGCCGGCGTGCGGGCCGGTCGGCGCCTTCGGCTTGGCGTCGATGCCGGCCTCGGCGCGCTGCTGCGCCGTGATCGGCGTCGGCGCGCCGGTCAGCGGGTCGAAGCCGCCCCGGGTCTTCGGGAAGGCGATGACCTCGCGGATCGAGTCCGCGCCGGCCAGCAGCATGCAGACCCGGTCCCAGCCGAAGGCGATGCCGCCGTGCGGCGGGGCGCCGTACTTGAACGCCTCCAGCAGGAAGCCGAACTTGTCCTGCGCCTCCTCGGCGGTGATGCCGAGCAGGTCGAAGACCCGCTGCTGCACGTCGCCGCGGTGGATACGGATCGAACCGCCACCGATCTCGTTGCCGTTGCAGACGATGTCGTACGCGTAGGCCAGGGCCCGGTCCGGGGCCTCCTCGAACCGGTCCACCCACTCGGCGTTCGGCGAGGTGAACGGGTGGTGCACCGCCGTCCAGCCGCCCTCGTCCGTGCGCTCGAACATCGGCGCGTCGACCACCCAGCAGAACGCCCAGGCGCTCTCGTCGACCAGGTTGGCCCGCTTGGCGATCTCGATCCGGGCCGCGCCGAGCAGCTCCTGCGCCTCGCGGGTGTTGGTGCTGGCGGCGAAGAAGATGGCGTCGCCCGGCTTCGCGCCGACCGCGTCGGCCAGCCCGGCCAGGTGCGCCTCGGAGAGGTTCTTGGCCACCGGGCCGCGCGCCTCGCCGGTCTCCGCGTCGAGCACCACGTACGCCAGGCCGCGCGCGCCGCGCGCCTTGGCCCAGTCCTGCCAGCCGTCCAGCTCCTTGCGGGTCTGGGACGCGCCGCCCGGCATCACCACCGCGCCGACGTACCCGCCGGCGTCGATCGCGCCGGCGAAGACCCGGAACTCGGTGCCGCGCAGGTAGTCGGTCAGCTCGGTCAGCTCGACGCCGTAACGCAGGTCCGGCTTGTCCGAGCCGTACCGGGACATCGCGTCGTGCCAGGTGATCCGCGGGATCGGCCGGGGGATCTCGTAGCCGGCCAGGTCGGACCAGAGCGCCGAGACGATCGCCTCGCCGAGGTCGATCACGTCGTCCTCGGTGACGAAGGACATCTCGACGTCGAGCTGGGTGAACTCCGGCTGCCGGTCGGCGCGGAAGTCCTCGTCCCGGTAGCAGCGGGCGATCTGGTAGTACCGCTCCATGCCGCCGACCATGAGCAGCTGCTTGAACAGCTGCGGCGACTGCGGCAGCGCGTACCAGCTGCCCGGCTGGAGCCGGACCGGGACCAGGAAGTCGCGGGCGCCCTCCGGGGTGGAGCGGGTCAGCGTCGGGGTCTCGATCTCCAGGAAGTCCCGCTCGTGCAGCACCGTGCGGGCAAGCTGGTTGGCCCGCGAGCGCAGCCGCATCGCCTTGGCCGGGCCGCTGCGGCGCAGGTCCAGGTAGCGGTACTTGAGCCGGATGTCGTCGCCGGCCTCGACCTGGTCGTCGACCGGCAGCGGCAGCGGCGCCGCCTCGGAGAGCACCTCCAGTGCGGTCGCGGTCACCTCGACCTCGCCGGTCGGCAGGTCCGGGTTCTCGTTGCCCTCGGGCCGCCGGGTCACCTCACCGGTGACCTTCACGCAGAACTCGTTGCGCAGCGCGTGCGCGTCCTCCTCCCGGAAGACGACCTGCACGACCCCGGAGGCGTCCCGCAGGTCGACGAAGATGACACCGCCGTGGTCGCGCCGGCGGGCCACCCACCCGGCGAGCGTCACCGTCGAGCCGGCGTCCGCCGCGCGCAGGCTTCCGGCATTGTGGGTACGGATCACGGCTTGCGTCTCCTCATCGCTGAACGGGGCTGCCCCCGCATTCTGTCAGCTTGGCGGAGCGCGCCCCGCGCCACCCGGCAACCCGGTCACCCGAGCGACCGACCGACCTCACGCGTCGGGGATGTCCCAGCCGGTCACCTGGAGAGTGGCCGCGCCGTCGTTGGCCACGGCCACCACCTCGACCAGCGCCATCCGCCACGGCCGGCCGTGCGCCTTGGCGTCGGAGTAGTCGGTGGTGATGCAGATCGCGGTGCCCTTACGCACCGGGACCCGCTGGTTCTCGCCGATCAGCACGGTACGGATCTTGTCGGCGCACTCCTGCGGCGTCATACCGGGGCCGGCCGCGTCGGTGCCCTCGACCCCCTCCTCCAGCCGCAGCGTCGACGGATCGTTGCCGCACCCCCTGGTGAACCGGATGTCCGCCCCGTTTTCGTCGTTCTGCGTGCGGGGCTCGTCCAGGTCGGCGTACATCGAGTAGCTGCAGGATGCCTTGAGGACCAGCATCTGCTTCTCGTACCGGGGGCGGTAGACCGTCTGCGCGTCGAGCGGCGGCGCCTCACCGGGAGAGCGGGGCGTGTCGTCCGGGGTGGCGCTGTCGGCTCCGGCCGGCGCGCTCTCGGTCGGCTGTCCGCCGGCCGGCCCGGTCGCCGGGGCGCGGTCACCCACCGTGGCGGGCTTGAGCGCGATGGCCTTGGCGTCCTCGGCCTGGTCGATGGCCCGCCAGGCGAAGACCGCCGAACCGAACGCCAGCAGCAGGGCGAGCCCGGCGACGCCCAGGGCGAGCAGGGTCAACCCCTGGCCGCCAGGTCGGGCCGCAGCGGGCCGGCCGGGGCCGCCGGGCGGGGTCGCGCCACCGCCGGCGGGCGGGTTGGCTCCCGGGAAGGTCGGCTGGGCGTCGTTCGGCCCGCGGGACTCGCTCATGGGAGGTTCTCCTGAACAGGTGACGGTCGGACGAACTGCGGTTATCGCAGGATCGGGGAGCGCGCGCTGTCGCCAAGCGGACAGCACGGGTACACAGAGTCGCTTGTGGACTGACGTGATGATAGAAACACGGGCGCAATCGCGTCGACCACAGACGACCCGGGGGAGAGACGTGGCGACCGTCGACAAGGAGCAGCCCATCGAGGCCGATCAGGCCGAGCGGCGGGACGGCCCGAACTGGGTGGTGTGGATCACCACGATCACCGCGGTGCTCAGCGTCCTCGTCGGCGGGGGCGCCCTGTTGCGGGACTACTTCGGCTGGGAACGGACCGATCCGGACGGCGGCCGGACCCCGGCGGGCCTGGACGGCGCGTCGCACGTCGGTGGGGCGACCGTCCCGATGAGCGGAGCCGCGAACCCGTCCCCGTCGGTCACCAAGCCGACCGGGGTGCACCTCGACAGCCTGCCGGTGAAGGCGGGGGCCGGCAACATCGTCGAACTCCCCCGGCCGTTGACGGGCCAGGCCGGCCTCGACCGGGCGATCGCGGTCCGGTGCCCGCAGAACACCGCGCAGGACAAGCAGCGCGAGGTGACCTACGAGCTGCGGCGCCGCTACCAGGATCTGACCGTCACCGTCCGGGCCTACTCGCCGGACGACCCGCCCGCCGCCGTCCGGCTGACGGTGAACGTCGCCGTCCGCCGGGCCGACGGGACGGTCGACCGGCTGGCGCGCGGCAGCGCGGACGCCCGGCAGGACGCGCCGGGGCGGCTCACCGCCGACGTGGCGGGCGCGGACGACCTCACCCTACGGGTCGAGTGTGAGTCGCCCGCCTCCGTCGTGATGCTGGCCGACGCCCGGATCACATCGGCCTGACCCGCGACCGGCCGGAAGCCGGTTACCGTGACCGGATGCGAGCCGTACCGGTCCGGGCCGTCGTCACGGCCGCGGCGGCGCCCGTGCTGCTGGTGACCGGTTGGACGGTGGCGGGCACCCGCCAGCCGGCCGGGTACGACCCGGTCCGGGACACCCTCAGCGAACTGGCCGGCCAGGGCGCCACCGACCGGTGGATCATGACGGGTTGCCTGGTGCTGCTTGGCTGTTGCTACCTGGGCACCGCCGCGGTGCTGCACGCCGCGGGGTTGCCCGCCCGGTTCCTGCTCGCGCTGGGCGGGGCGGCCACCGTCGGGCTGGTCGCCTTTCCGCGCCCGAAGGTCGGTGGCTCGCTGGCGCACGGCACCGTGGCGACGGTCGCCGTGCTCGCCCTGGTGCTCTGGCCGGCCGCGACGGCCCTGCGGCTGCCCCGGGTGGCCGCCCGCGCGGAGCCGCCGTGGGCGTTCCGGCGGCCGGTGGCGCTGACCGGGACTCTGCTGCTGCTGACGCTCTTCGGCTGGTTCGTGGCGGAGGTGACCGGCGGTTCCCGGACCGGCTTGGCGGAGCGGGTGACGGCGGTGGCGGTCGCGTTCTGGCCGCTGCTCGCGGTCCTCTCCGCCCGGCGGGCGCACCGGCGGTGGTCCCTGGGACGGCCGGAGCCGCCCGGGTCGGCCGCCGACCCGCCGCCGGTCGAGACCGTACGGCCGTCGGGGCCCCAGCTCGATCACCGTGTGGGCTCGCCTGCGCGCCCTGCTCCGCCGCCGTCGGGGGCCTGCGGAGGGCACAGGTGAGTCGCGTGCTCCGCTTTGGCACGGGTGGGAGGCGCCGTCCCGCCCGCCCGGGCCTGCCCGCCCGGTAGGTGGAACGGGCCGCAGGTCGCCCGGCGGCCCGTTCACGGGTTGTCAAGCAGGACCCCTTCCTATGCACGAGGCGTTGAGAAGGGCTCCCTCCTTGCGCTCAGTAGACGCTGACGCCGTAGACGCTCAGCGGCTCGGTGACCGGCTGGAAGTAGGTGGTGCCGCCGTAGCTGCAGTTGCCGCTGCCGCCGGAGGTGAGGCCCAGGGCGGTGCTGCCGGCGAAGAGCGAGCCGCCGCTGTCGCCGCCCTCGGCGCAGACGTTGGTCCGGATCAGGCCGTAGACGCTGCCCTCGGCGTAGTTCACCGTCGCGTTGGTGGCCAGGACGCTGCCGCTGTGCACGCCGGTGGTGCTGCCGCTGCGCTTCACCGACTGGCCGACGTACGCGTTCCCGGCGGTGGTGATGTCCTGGTAGCTGCCGTTGTAGAGGTAGACGTTGCCCGGGTGGGACACGCTGCTGGTGTACCGGACGATGCCGTAGTCGTTGCCCGGGAAGCTGGTGCCGGCCCGGGTGCCCAGCACGGAGGTCTGGCTGGAGTTCGAGTACCAGTACGACCCGAGGTTCGTGCAGTGCCCGGCGGTGAGGAAGTAGTAGGTCGAGCCGCTGCGCACGTTGAAGCCGAGCGAGCACCGGTAGCCGCTGCTGTAGATGGCCTGGCCGCCGGAGATGCGGGTGGTCAGCACGCCGGCCTCGGCCTCGATCCGCACGGTGCCGCCGGTGCGGGCGGCGGCGGCCTTGACCTGCTCCAGCTTGGCGCCGGTGACGGTGCTGTCCACCGAGACCACGACCTGGTTGGTGGCCGGGTCGGTCCACCAGGCGGTGCCGGGGATCTTGGCGGAACGCTCCAGCTCGGCGGCGGCGGCGTTGAGCTTGTCGGCACCGCGGGTGACGATCTTCGCGGTGGCGCCGGCGGCGCGCACCTGGCGCGCGGCGGCCGCGTCGGTCACCGCGACGATCATCTTGCCGCTGGCGTCGGCGTACGCGCCGGCGGCGCGGTTGCCGAGCTGGGCGGCGAGGGCGGCGGCGGCGTCGGGGGACGCGGCCGAGGCGGGGGCGGCCTGGGCGGGTGCGCCGAGGAGCGAGCCGGTGACCAGGGTGCCGGCCACGGCGATGGCGGCGGCGCGGCGCAGTGAGGACCTCGTGGGTCGCATGTAACAACCTCCGGAAGAGGGGCGACGGGTGTCGTCACAGGAACGCACCCGGGGGCAACCCGGCCGACCTGGGGGAACCGGCCGAGCGAACCAAGTATTCACATATTTAAGATCGTAAGCAAGGTATCGCTTTGCCCGAATTCACCCGGGCGCGGGGCGTAACCCCGGCGCAACATTGTGGACACAGAGAGTCGTCTATACGATCTGGCCACCGCAGCACGCCGGCACCCGCGATCCGGAGGCCACCATGACCCTCACCCGCCGCGCGCTGGCCGTCCTCGCCAGCGCCACCGCCCTCGTCCTGCTCGCCGCCAGTCCCGCCGCCGCCACCACCCCACCACCCAACTCGATGGCCAGCATGGGTGACTCGATCACCCGCGGCTTCAACGCCTGCGGCTGGTACTCCGACTGCACCTCGCGGTCGTTCAGCACCGGCGACTACTCCAGCGTCAACAGCCACTACCTGCGGATCCGCGCGGTCAACCCGAACATCCAGGGCCGCAACTACAACGACGCGAAGACCGGCGCCAAGTCCGCCGACATGTACGGCCAGGCGGGCAGCGCGGTTGGCCAGGGCGTCGAGTACGTCACCATGCTGATCGGCGCCAACGACGCCTGCACCAGCTCGGAATCGACCATGACCCCGGTGACCACCTTCCGGTCCAACATCGACAGCGCGCTCAACCGGATCAAGGCGGGCCTGCCCAACGCCCGGGTCGCCGTGATCAGCATCCCGGACATCTACCGCCTGTGGTACGTGGGCAAGGGCAGCAGCAGCGCCCGCACTGCCTGGGCGCTCTTCGGGATCTGCCAGTCCATGCTGGCGAATCCCACCTCGACCAGCCAGACCGACGTCGACCGTCGGGCCCGGGTCCGGCAGCGGGTGGTCGACTACAACACCCAGCTCGCCCAGGCCTGTACCGCGTACGGCGCGAACTGCGACTTCGACGACAACGCCGTGTTCAACTACCCGTTCGTGCTGAGCCAGGTGTCCACCTGGGACTACTTCCACCCCAACACGAGCGGGCAGGCGGTGCTCGCCAGCGTCTCGTACGCCAACGGCTTCGGCTGGTAACCCTCCCCCGCCCGGG